>NZ_NTLW01000325.1:0-9885 GCF_002632075.1 Pseudoalteromonas sp. ESRF-bin5
GTGGTTTGTTGGTTTGTTTGAACAATTAGTTGCTCATGGCTTAAATCTTTATTTGTTTTTAACTGAACAAGGTCGGTGTGTTCTGCCACAGTGTTTGCATGCTCAATGCTGGCGATTGCAAAACTATCGGATTTAATAATGCCAGAGATAACCTGTTCAATACTGCCCATTTTGATAGTTGATGATTTATTTAAAGAATCAATGGCCTCGTTCAGCATGCTTTGAACTTGTTTTGATTGAGAGAAACAACCAAAGGCTGAATAGGAGTCTAGTTGGTGTTTGCTTATGTCATTTTTTTGGGCAAGCGGGTGATGCTTAGATACAAATAAAATAAGCTGATCAGGCAAATGAATATCACTACCAATACTATTTACAGCTTGAGAATAAACGCTAATGTCTATTTCACCTTCCTGAAGCTTGCGTGTTAACTCATGCTGTTCTTGCAATTGCATTTCGATTTTTACATGTGGGTATTGCGCTAAAAATTGACCGCATGAAATAGGCACAATGTTACTTGCTTTATTAGTGTAACCAATAATGAGTTTTTCATCGGCATTGCCATGAACAGATTGAAACAAGCGTTTTTTGGTGTTTTCTAATTCGCTAAGTGTATTTTTGGCGTAATCTAAAAATAGTTCGCCTTCAGGAGTCAGTTTTACTGAGCGGGTTGAGCGCGTAACTAACTCATAGCCCATTTCATCTTCTAGGGTCTGAATACTGCGGGTAAGTGCAGAAGTACTAATTTTTGTTTTTTCTGCGGCTTGTCTGAAGTGGCGTAACACACCCAGTGCTACAAATTGTTCTAATTGGTCAAATCTCACTTTATAGTCCCTTTTTATAAGTAAGTTGTGATGTACTAATACATCAATTTTCTGTCTGTCTAAGCTATTAATAAATATATGTAAATTTAAAAAAGATAAACTACACAATATATTTGTTTGCACAATAATAAAAGTGTAAAGATGTTAAAAAGTATTAACCTTTAGACTAAAGACTAATAATTTTTTATTTACCTAACATCCTTATCTGGCAAAGTTAATACTAAAAAGCAGGTATAAATCTATAAATAAAAATATTAGGTAAATTTATTATGCTAATTAATGAAAAAGTATGCCACAAAGTAGGGCATTGATTAAGCAATAATTAAAATATTTGCACGAATTTTAGTCTTTTAGCTTGTTTTATTATCAAAGTTTTTGTTTGCTCTGTTACTTAATGGTTTGTTTTCAATATTTTGAAGTTCAATTTCTATTGCATCACATGAAATATGAATTTCAAATAAAGACGTTAGTAAAGATAAACTTAAACAGGTTAGGCTTACGCCAAATAAAATAATTCCTGTGGTATTAAACTCAATAAAAAGAGCAAACATAGACAAGGTACATAATAAAAAAGAGCCTACACCGTAAACTTGCATGGTTCTTATGAGCTTTATGCGCTTTCTTAAATTGGTAATTTGCGCAACCACCACAGGGCGAATTGACTCGCCTTCTCTGGCATTTAACTCTCTTATTAATTGCGCAAGTACTAAAAATCGGTTTGTATAAGCAAGAAGTAACAAAGATATAGCTGGAAAAAGTAGACCCGGAGTTGTAAGTGTCATGCTTGCGCCTTTTTAAATATTGTTTAATAAATTTCTCAATACCTTAAGGTATTGTACACACAAAATAATCGAGGTCGATATTGCAAACTTATAAAAACACAACAGATAGTGCATTTAATTGGATAACAATTTACAAGGCAGCCAACACGTTAGAGGCTAATATTGTTAAAGGGTTAATTCAAGCGGGTGGAATAGAGTGTAAAGTTGCAGGAGAAATGCTTCAAGGTGCACTTGGGGAAATTCCTTTCGATCAGGCGCAAGTGAGTGTGCAGGTTTATGCGATAAAAGAGCGCCATGCGCGACAAATATTGGTAAACTATCAGCAAGTAAAACAATCCGCTCCAGATTGGGTTTGTCCTAACTGTAATGAGCATAATGGATCAACATTTGATTTTTGTTGGTCATGTGAGACGTTAAAGAATGACTAAAGCAAATAATTTTCAGCGTATTAGAGAGCTAAACTATTTACAAAAAGCGGTTTTGGCAAGTGCGCTAATTGAACGTATGTTGCCAAATTATGGCTTATTTAGTGAGGCTACGGGGTTTGGTGATGAAACGTTACTTCGTAATGCGCTTAATGTTTGTTGGGAAAAAATCTTACTGCCAAAAAGTAAGATTGACTTAGAAAAGCAAGTTGAAAAAGTGGAACCTAATGTTCCAGAACTCGCTGATTTTGATATGTTTGGTACATACCCAGCTATTGATGCGGCAACGTCATTACTGAGCTTGATGCATGGTTTAATGGCACAAGACGATAAAGAGTTTGTAAGTGTAAGTAAAATTTCGCAAGCAACCGTTGCGCGCTTTATTGAATACCAGATGACAGTTGAAGGTGAAATTGCAGACAACACGGCTGTTAGGGAGCACCCTTTAATGCAGTACGAAATTGAAGTGCTAGCCGAGCTTATTGACTTTGTTGAAAGTATGGGGCGTATTACTTCAGAAAGTGTAAAGGCGCTGAAAAAATTTGCTGTTGTTGATGGTCAAACAAATATTGGTTTGGCGTTATAAACAAATTAAGTAACTTGAACTTTGGTTAAGTAGTGATAAAAAAGCAGGAGAAGTACAGTGCGAATTTTAGGCATTGAATCGTCATGTGATGAAACAGGTATAGCAATATATGATGACGAGAAAGGCTTATTAGCTCATCAGTTATATAGCCAAGTAAAAGTACATGCTGACTACGGTGGCGTGGTTCCCGAGCTGGCGTCACGCGATCATGTTCGTAAAACGCTTCCGCTTATTGATGCAGCTTTTGCTCAAGCGGGTTGTGGTCCTGAAGACTTAGACGGTATTGCTTACACAGCCGGCCCTGGTTTAGTTGGGGCGCTATTAGTGGGTACTTCAATTGGTCGCTCATTGGCTTACGGATGGGATATCCCTGCTGTTGCGGTTCATCATATGGAGGGGCATCTACTTGCTCCCATGCTTGAAGACAAGGTGCCAGAGTTTCCGTTTATTGCTTTACTTGTTTCTGGTGGCCACACCATGATGGTAAAAGTTGAAGGAATTGGCCAATACGAAGTATTGGGCGAGTCTGTTGATGACGCTGCAGGTGAAGCCTTTGACAAAACAGCTAAGTTATTAGGTCTTGATTACCCGGGTGGTCCCCGCTTAGCAAAATTAGCAGAGCAAGGTATTCCAAAGCGATTTATCTTTCCTCGCCCAATGACAGATAAACCCGGGCTTGATTTTAGTTTTAGTGGATTAAAAACTGCGGCGTCGATTACCATTCGTGAAAATGACGATGACGAGCAAACTAAAGCTGACATTGCGCATGCATTTCAAACCGCTGTTATTGATACCTTGGTTATTAAATGTAAGCGAGCGCTAAAGCAAACAGGTATCAAGCGTTTAGTGATTGCGGGCGGTGTAAGTGCAAATACCCAGCTTAGGCTTCAGCTTGAAAGAGTCATGCAGGGTATGAAGGGCGAAGTGTATTATCCGCGTACGGAGTTTTGTACTGATAACGGTGCAATGATTGCTTATGCCGGTATGCAACGTTTAAAAGCAGGGCAGTTTGCAACCCTTGATATGAAAACTAAGCCTCGGTGGCCAATAGATAGCCTCGAGCCTATTTAAGTACTTTGTTATGTTGGTTTGTTTTCATCAGTGGGGGCTTTTTTAGCCCCCACTTTTGGTTCTTCACCAGCAAATAGTCTCACTATGTTTGTTCGATGGCGAAAAATAATAAGCACCGTAATAAAAACCACTGGCAGCGTGTAGAGTGGCTTAATTAACCACGTATAAAGCGGTGCGAGTAGAACGGTGACTAGGGCGGCAAGAGAAGAATAGCGACTCACTGCGACTATAATTAGCCAAGTAGTAATTAATAACCCAGCTAGGGATAAACCTATTGGGAGTAAAGCCCCAAATGCTGTTGCAACGGCTTTACCTCCTTTAAAATTAAAAAATACAGGGTACATGTGGCCTAAACAGGCGCCAACGGCAACTAAGCCAAGTACCAAAGGCTCAAGTTGTAAAAAATAAGCCCCCCACACGGGTATCGTGCCTTTTAAAATATCAAAAACAAGAACTAAAACAGCAGGAAAAGCGCCACCTAAGCGGTAAACATTAGTTGCGCCTGGATTATTTGAGCCATGTGTACGGGGATCTTGAAGTTTAAATAGACGCGACACTAAGATAGCCGATGAAATCGACCCAAGTAGGTACGCTAGAACAAACATCAAAATAGCTAACACATAGTTCCTTATATTTTTATCGTTATACCCATTACATTTAATGCAATTAACATCGTTTTTGGGCTATTATTGGCGGCAAAATTTATCGTGAAAATTAATATACTTCTACCAAATTTAGCTAAACGCGTTATTTTGCTATTGTAGAAGGAATTTTTACATATTTAAACACTGATTAAAGCATATACAATATTAATTTATAATTAGTTTATGTGGTTAGAACAGTTGTTGGTCTTTTGGAGTATCAATGGATAAGGTATTTATATCTCAATTGCACGTCGACACTATTATTGGAGTGTACGACTTTGAAAAAGAAAGTAAACAGAGCCTTTATTTTGATATTGAAATGCTAAGTGATATTAAACCAGCCGCCGCAAATGATGACATTAATCTAGCACTTGATTACGCAAAAGTAAGCGAGCGTGTTATTGCGCATAGCACAGCTAAACCTGTTGAGTTGCTTGAAACACTTGTTGAACAATTGGCAGAAATTATTTTAACTGAGTTTAATACAACTCAAGTTAAAATTAGAGTGAGTAAACCTGCAGCAGTTGCGCAAGCGCAAACTGTTGGAGTAGAAATAACACGTAATAAGGCAAGCGTTTAAATGGCGCAAATATTTATTAGCCTTGGGTCAAATATCAACAAAGAGCACTATATGCAAAGTGCCTTAAAAGCACTTAAAACGCATTTTAAAAATATAGAGCATTCGTCTGTTTTTGAAAGTGAAGCTGTCGGTTTCGTAGGTAATAACTTTTATAATTCGGTCGTTGGGGCAAAAACAGACAAGCCGTTAGCTGAAGTGTGTGCATTACTAAAAAAAATAGAGCGTGATAATGGTCGCACACCAAACGATAAAAAGTTCAGCCCAAGAACCCTTGATTTAGATTTATTGTTTTACGACGATGTTATTTGCGATAGCCCCGCGCAATTACCACGTGACGAAATAACTAAGAATGCATTTGTATTACAACCTCTCAGTGAGGTTGCCCCCGGTTTTTATCACCCTGTAGCTAAGCAAACAATTGCTCAATTATGGAATGCATATAATAACCCTCAACAAAAACTATGGAAGGTGGAGTTTTCTAACCCATGAGTATTTTAGAAATAATAATTTTAGCGCTAATTCAAGGTTTTACTGAGTTTTTACCCATATCTAGCTCGGCACATTTAATTTTACCCTCACAAATATTAGGGTGGGAAGACCAAGGACTTGCTTTTGATGTTGCAGTGCATGTAGGGACATTAATAGCGGTTGTTATTTATTTTCGTAAAGAGGTGGCTGACATTCTGAGTGCGTGGTTTAAATCGTTTGGCACACAAGGCAAAACAGACGACAGTAAACTCGGCTGGTGGATTATTTTAGGGACAATACCTGCTGCTGTATTTGGTTTGTTACTTAAGGATTTTGTTGAGTTATACCTTCGAAGTGCATGGGTCATTGCAGCTACGACGATTATTTTTGGCCTATTGCTTTGGTACGCTGATGCTAAAGGGAAACAAGTTAAAACAATTTATCAACTTAATTGGAAGTCGGCTTTAATGATTGGCTTAGCGCAAGCCGTTGCTATGATCCCGGGTACCTCTCGTTCAGGTATTACAATGACAGCGGGTTTAATGCTAGGCATGAATAAGCAAAGTGCAGCGCGCTTTTCGTTTTTACTCGCTATTCCTGTAATTTCAATGATGGGGCTTTATTACACAATAGAACTTGCATTGGGTGAACATGTTGTTGAATGGGGTACATTGTTGCTAGGTGTGGTACTGTCTTTTCTATCTGCTTATGCGTGTATTTATTTATTTTTAAAAGTGATTGAACGAATGGGAATGTTACCTTTTGTAATTTACCGGTTAGTTTTAGGCTTAGGTTTAATTGTTTTTTTAAGTATGTAGATTAATTTACTTTGCAAAAAAGCCTTCTAATTTAGAAGGCTTTTTTGTTTGTGATAATGACTTTAAGCATTAGTAAAATGCCTACATATAATGGTAAGTAAGCGCGAAATTTGGCATTATAGCGCCATTAAACTTTGCACAGCTGCAAAGTGAGCATACGGTTTAAGGAAAGTATATGCATATTCATATTTTGGGCATTTGCGGTACGTTTATGGGTGGTATTGCAGCTATTGCTAAGTCGCTTGGCCATAAAGTAACAGGTTCAGACCAAAACGTTTACCCACCTATGAGCACCCAGCTTGAAGATCTTGGTATTGAGCTCACTCAAGGTTACGACGTATCTCAATTAGAGCCAAAACCCGATATGGTAGTAATTGGTAATGCGATGAGCCGAGGTAATCCGTGTGTTGAATATGTGTTAGACAACAGCTTACCTTATACCTCAGGTCCAGAGTGGTTAAAGCATAACTTATTGCAAAACTCGTGGGTGCTTGCGGTAGCTGGTACGCATGGTAAAACAACCACAGCGAGTATGCTTGCCTGGATATTAGAATATGCTGGTTTAAAACCGGGGTTTTTAATTGGCGGCATAGTGCAAAATTTTGGTGTGTCGGCAAAGGTAGGTGAAACCCCTTTTTTTGTTATTGAGGCAGATGAATACGATACCGCTTTTTTTGATAAGCGCAGCAAGTTTGTCCATTACTTACCGCGTACATTAATTTTGAATAATTTAGAGTTTGATCACGCCGATATTTTTGATGATTTAAACGCAATTAAAAAACAATTTCACCACTTAATGCGTACACTACCTCACAGCGGTAAAGTAATTTGGCCAAAACAAGACAAAGCACTTGAAGACGTTATATTGCAAGGGTTATGGAGTGAAAGCGAAACGCTAGGCATTGATTGGGGTTACGAACTAATTAAATCCGATGGTAGCGAGTTTAATGTACTTTTGAATAATGAACGGCAAGGTAGGGTTAATTGGGGCGCAATTGGCGAACATAATGTTAAAAATGCGATTATGGCAATTGCTGCAGCGCGCCATGTAGGAATTGCTGTTAGCCACAGTATTGAGGCACTTGCCGAGTTTATAAGTCCGAAAAGGCGAATGGAACTCAAGGCCGACATAAACAGTATTAAGGTTTATGACGATTTTGCTCATCACCCAACAGCGATTAAAACAACCTTAGCGGGTTTACGCGCTAAAGTTGGCGATGAAAAAATTATTGCTATTTTAGAGCCCCGCTCAAACACCATGAAAATGGGTGTACATCAACATACGCTTCTTGCTTCATTAGCTGATGCTGATGACGTACTTTTGTTTGAACCAGATAACTTAGGCTGGTCGCTTAACGAGCAAGCTCAAAAAGCGGGCATGCAATGTTTTAATAGTACGCAAGCTATTATAAATACGGTGCTTGAAAATGTGCAGCCTGATCAACATATTTTAATTATGAGTAATGGCGGTTTTAACGGCCTTCATCAGCAACTAGTAGATGGTTTGGCTGATAAATTCAGCGGAGAATAATTTGCAATTTAAAGATAAAATCACCTTAGCGTTCAGTGGTGCCTCTGGCGCACCATATGGTTTAAAGCTGCTTGAAGTGTTACTCGAGCAGCAATACCAAGTGTATGTACTTATTTCGAGCGCAGCCCGCGTTGTGCTTGATACTGAGTCAAACATAAAGCTCTCGGCAAATGAAGATAAAGCCACTGAGCAGTTAAATGCGCTATTTGATGCACAGCCACAACAATTACAAGTATTTGGTAAAGATAACTGGTTTAGTCCTGTAGCCTCTGGTTCTGCAGCGCCCAAAAAAATGGTTGTGTGCCCATGCAGTGCGGGGTCAGTATCGGCGATTGCTGTAGGCGCATCTGATAATTTACTAGAGCGTGCGGCCGATGTAGTGATTAAAGAACGTGGCCAGCTTATTTTAGTACCGCGTGAAACGCCTTTTAGCGAGATTCATCTAGAGAACATGTTAAAGCTATCGCGTTTGGGCGTTACCATTATGCCTGCAGCGCCGGGCTTTTATCATAAGCCGCAAAGCATAGAAGATTTAGTCGATTTTATGGTGGCTCGCATTTTAGATCATTTAAACATTGAGCATACACTAACAAAACGTTGGGGTTATGGTGAGGGTAAATAATGAGTAAGCAAAGTATTGCATTAAATATTGAAGGCCTTACCAAGGTATACAAAAACGGCGTAGAGGCTGTTAAAGGTGTTGATTTACAGGTAGAAGAGGGCGACTTTTTTGCATTACTTGGGCCAAACGGCGCAGGTAAATCAACAACAATTGGTGTTATTTCGTCTTTGGTCAATAAAACTGAAGGTAAAGTGGAGGTATTTGGTTACGATATAGATACCCATCTTGAAGCTGCCAAGGCGCATTTAGGCTTAGTACCACAAGAATTCAACTTCAGCCAATTTGAAACGTTGACCCAAATATTAGTAAACCAAGCCGGTTATTACGGTGTACCGCGTAGCGAGGCACACAAGCGTGCTGATAAATATTTAGCTCAGCTTGGTTTGCTTGAGAAAAAAGATAAACAAGCGCGTACTTTATCAGGCGGTATGAAGCGTCGTTTAATGATTGCACGCGCACTGATGCACGAGCCAAAGCTACTTATACTTGATGAACCAACAGCGGGTGTAGATATAGAGTTACGACGCTCTATGTGGGAGTTTTTACGCAAAATTAATGAACAAGGCGTAACGATTATTTTAACTACCCATTACTTAGAAGAAGCAGAACTATTGTGTAAAAACATTGCCATTATCGATACCGGTCGCATTGTTGAAAACACGACGATAAAAGCACTACTTGCAAAGCTTGATAAAGAAACGTTTGTACTTGATTTAAAAATGCCAGCTAAGCCAGTCACGTTGCAAGGTTATAAATTTACCATGACGGACGATCACACCATTGAGGTTGAAGTAGCTAAATCACAGGGCTTAAATGCAGTGTTTAGTGCGCTTACAGAGCAAGGCAATACTGTATTAAGTATGCGTAATAAGGCCAATCGATTAGAAGAGCTATTTGTAGGATTACTAGAGCAAGGGCGGGGCGAATAAATGTTTAAATATGGCGTAGCGCTAAAAAGTATATGGATTAAAGAGTGTATTCGTTTTCTACGTATTTGGGTGCAAACTCTAGTACCACCTGCCATAACAATGAGTTTGTATTTTGTTATTTTTGGTAACCTCATAGGCTCGCGCATCGGTGAAATGGGTGGGTTTAGTTATATGGAGTTTATTGTACCGGGCTTAATAATGATGTCGGTTATTACAAACTCATACTCTAATGTGGCTTCTAGTTTTTACTCAACTAAATTTCAAAAAAGTATAGAAGAGCTGCTTGTTGCGCCAGTGCCTAATTACATAATTGTACTTGGTTATATGGGCGGTGGTATGACGCGTGGTATGATGGTGGGCTTTATTGTTACCTGTGTATCGCTGTTGTTTGTTGATATTCAAATACACAATATATTTGTAATTATGGCAACGGTAATTTTAACCTCGGCGGTGTTTGCGCTAGGTGGTTTAATTAACGCTATTTATGCTAATAGCTTTGATGACATTAGTATTATTCCTACATTTATACTTACTCCGCTAACGTACTTGGGTGGCGTATTTTATTCAATTACTTTGCTACCTGAGTTTTGGCAAAATGTATCGCAAAT
>NZ_NTLW01000156.1:0-8673 GCF_002632075.1 Pseudoalteromonas sp. ESRF-bin5
GATGCGATTAAAGGAATATTACATAATGCGCGCATTTTACTTAGCTGCTCATTGTCGTAACCGTTACGTACGCCATCTTGGTTCATACAGTTTAAAACAATTTCGCCTGCGCCTAAGTCTTGTACGCGTTTAACCCATTCCTCGGTTTTGTAACGTGTACGGCTTGATGCATTAGGATCGCCGGTTAATTGATACACTAAATACTCGCCGGTCACTTCATCGTAAAAGCTATCAATACCTACAACAACACATTGCTTACCAAATTCATCGTGTAGCTCTTTTATAAGCTCAGGGCGGGCAATAGCAGGGCTGTTAATACTTATTTTGTCAGCGCCACGCTCTAGTACACGTGCTGCATCGGCTACCGATTTAATACCGCCAGCCACACAAAATGGAATATCGATGTGGCGGGCAATGCTCTCTACCCAATTTACATCAAGTAGGCGTTTTTCAACACTTGCGCTGATTTCATAAAAAACCAGTTCATCGGCGCCGGCATCGCTGTATGCTTTTGCCATTGTTAAAATATCGCCCACTATTTCGTGGCCTTTAAATTTAACGCCTTTTACTACTTGGCCGTCTTTTACATCTAAACACGGGATTATGCGTTTTGATAACATGCCAACGCCTCCTCAACACTAAATGCGCCATCAAGTAGTGACTTACCTAAAATAACGCCACCTACGCCCAGCTCTTTAAGCTTTTTAATGTCATCAAGTGAACTTACGCCACCCGAAGCTTGTACTTTAATGCTGCTGTTATGGCGAGTTAAATCTTCGTAAAGCTCAAACGATGGGCCAGTCATGGTGCCATCTTTACTGATGTCCGTACATAAAAAGTCAATAACGCCCAAGCTTACATAAAAATCTACAAGCTCAAGTAAACCAAACTCAGATTCACTTAACCAACCATGGGTAGCAGGTGCCCAGCCCGTGGCTGTTTTATTTACATCAAGGGCAATAACAAAGTGCTCGGCGCCAAATTGTTCAATCCAGGCTTTTACTTGCTCGCGTTTTTCTACTGCCATAGAACCAATAACAACTTGGTTAGCACCGGCTTTTAGCCAATCGCTTACATCTTGCTCTGAGCGAATACCGCCGCCCACTTGGTACGGTACATTAAGCGCTTTAGTTGCAGCTTGAATATGTTGCCACTGTTTTTTACTTGGATCGCGTGCGCCTTCTAAATCTACAAGGTGCAATTTACCTGCGCCGCTGTCGGCGTATTCTTTTAAACGTGCACCAAGCTCAAAAGGATAAAACTGAGCGGTGTCGTACTTACCTTGGTATAAACGAACAATTTGATTTTGTAATACGTCTAATGCTGGAATAATCACAAATAATCTCTTTATTGTTGGTTAATGGGCCGTTTATAACTGCCAATCAACAAAATTTTGTAATAAACGTGTGCCTACTTTTGCACTGCGCTCTGGGTGAAACTGCATGCCAGCGTAGTTGTCTTTTGCAACAATGGCTGAAAAGGTTTGGCCGTATTCGCCGCTTACAAGTGTTGCATCGTTTACGGTGTGCGCAAAGCTATGTACAAAGTACACTTGCTCGTCTTGTGTTAAGCCTTTGGTAAGTGCATGCTCTTTATTTACGCTTAAGTTATTCCAACCCATATGCGGCGATGTTAAATTGCCAACATCAAGGGCTTTTACTTGGCCTGGTATTTTACCTAAGCATTGTACGTTACCTTCTTCGGTGCTTTCGCACAGTAACTGCATACCTAAGCAAATTCCCATAAGTGGGCGCTGGTATTCGTTTATAGCTTGTTGCCAGCCGTTATCTACAAGGCGTTTCATGGCAACAGATGCATGTCCAACGCCTGGTAATATTGCACGCTCAAAACCAGCTAATTGCTCTGGTGAGGTAATGACTGTTGGCGTTTGACCTAAGCGTTCAAACGCAAAGCGTACTGAATTTATATTGGCACACCCGGTATTAATTATGGCAATCATAAACATCCCTTAGAGCTGGCTGTTTGTTGGGTCGTGTCTTGTGCTACTGCCATACGAAGGGCACGTGAAAACGCTTTAAATAAGCCTTCTACTTGGTGATGACAGTTACCGTCGCTGACCGATAAAATAAGGCTAATAGCGGCATTATCGCTTAAGCTTTTGAAAAAGTGCTCAACCATTTGTACGTCTAAATCGCCTGCTTTTTCGCGGCTAAAATTAGCGTTTAATACAAACGAAGCGCGCCCCGATAAGTCAATTTGTGCTTCAGCTTTACACTCATCCATAGGTAGCGCAAAACCATAGCGCGCTATTTGCGATTTAGTGCCAAGCGCTTGTTTAAGCGCAACACCTAGGGCAATACCTATGTCTTCAACAAGGTGGTGCTCGTCTATGTGTAAATCGCCTTTCGCTTTAATATTTAGACCAATGTTGGCGTGGGTGCGAATTTGATCAAGCATATGATCAAAAAAGCCAAGGCCTGTTTCAATGCTACCGTTTTTAGTTTGATCTAGGTTTATGGCTACATCAATTTGGGTTTCTTTGGTGTTACGCGTAACACGGCCTTCGCGATTGGCAGTTGTAAGCTTTGTAACAATGGCAGGCCAGCTGCCATCATACAAAATGCCTTCACAACATAAATTTTGAGCAAGGCCAATATCTGTTTGGCGATCGCCAATGACATATGAACGTGCTAAATCAACTTTGCCTGAGCGCATAAGTTCAGTTAATAAACCTGTTTTGGGTTTACGGCAATCACAGTTTTGCTCGTCAAAGTGTGGACAAATTAATACCTCGTCAAAGCTAATGCCTTGGCTTTGCATTATGTCCATCATTTTATCTTGTGCTATGTCAAAGTCAGCAGTCGGGAAGCTGTCTGTGCCTAAGCCATCTTGATTCGATACCATCACTAAACGGTACCCTGCGGCTTGTAACTGTAATAAAGCCGGGATAACACCAGGTAAAAACGCTAATTTTTCTAGGCTGTCTACCTGTTTGTCGGTGATTGGCTCTTCAATAATAGTGCCGTCGCGGTCTATAAATAAATAGGGGTTACTCATGATACTTCGTTTCCTGCTAAAGATGCTGCGGTAGCCGGCGTTTGTAAGCCATCTAACCAAATTTTTACTTGCTCAAGTTCTTGCTCATTACCAATGGAGATACGTAGCCAATCGTCTTCACCGTATAGGGTAAACGCGCGCATCACTAAGCCTTGTTCAAGTGCTACTTTAAAGTAGTTTTTGTCGGCTAATTTTAAGGTAACAAAGTTACCTTCACCAGTGAGAATTTTTAATGCAGCTGGGGATTCGTTTAACCACTGTACAAGTTTAGCTTTTAAACTATTTAAAATAGTCACTTGGCGGCGCATTGATGTAATTGCATCAGGCGCTATGGCTTGTGCAGCAATACTTGCTACCACACCCGATACCGGATACGGCGCAATCACTTTACGAATAGGGGCAAGTACACTTTCTTGTGCAAGTGTAAAACCGGTTCTTAACCCTGCAAGCGCAAACGCTTTAGATAAAGTGCGCAGTACCACTACATTACTATATTCGTTAATCAGCGCTGTAGCACTTTGCTCAGGGCAAAACTCAATGTAGGCTTCATCAACAATAACTAAGGCCTTACCGGCAAGCGCTGTTGCCAGTGCTTTTACTTTTTCAAGGGGGGTTAAGCTACCAGTTGGGTTATTTGGGTTACAAATAAACACCAGTTTTGAGCTGCCCACTGCCTCAACTATTTCATTAACACTGCCATCAAGTAATAGCGCTTGGGTTAAGCCATTGATTGCAACGTTGTGCGTATCAGCGGTTACTTTGTACATACCGTAAGTTGGCAAAAATAACGAGATACTGTCTTTTGCAGGTTCGCAGTAGGTACGTACTAAAAGCTCAATGCCTTCATCGGCGCCGCGCGTCATTAATACGTTTTCGCTTTCAAGCTCTGCATACGCAGCGTAGCGGTCAATAACCAGTTGCGGCTGTGGATCTGGGTAGCGATTTAAATCTTCAATACTCAGTTCAATATTTTTAGCGTACGGGCTTTCATTGGCGTTTAACCACGTTGACCCTGTTAGCTTTTCACTTTTGGCAGAGCTGTAGGCAGCAAGGGCTGCAATATTTTGTGGTAACAAGCTTGTCGCTTGCGCGCTCTTATTGCTCATTTTTAATTGCCTCTAAACGAATTGAAACCGCATTTGCGTGTGCATCAAGGCCTTCTGCATCTGCTAGTGGCAAAATAGCTTTTGACAGCTGTGTTAGGCCACTTTTACTTATAGTTTGTACTGTGTAAGTGCGGAAAAAATCAAGCAAGTTTAAGCTTGAATAGGTTGCACTGTAACCGTAGGTAGGTAACACGTGGTTAGTACCCGATGCATAATCGCCCGCTGATTCTGGCGTGTAGTCGCCAACAAATACCGAGCCTGCATTTTTTACTTTATCTAAGTAAGGTGTTGAATCTGCTAATTGCAAAATTAAGTGCTCAGGGCCATATTGCGCTGATACGTCAAATGCTTGCTCAACAGAGTCCACTAAAATAAGTGATGAATTAGCCAGAGCTTGCTCGGCTGTCTCTTTGCGGCTTAATTTAACAAGCTGACGTGTAAGAGCCTGCTGCGTTTGCTCAATGATACTTTCGCTGTTACACAATAAAATAACTTGCGAGTCTGCGCCGTGCTCAGCTTGCGAGAGTAAATCTGCCGCTATAAATTCTGGGTTTGCACGCTCATCTGCAATAACTAGTACTTCAGAAGGGCCTGCTGGCATATCGATTGCCATACCAGGAATTGTTTGTGCAACAAGCTGTTTGGCCATCGTTACAAAGCTATTACCTGGGCCAAAAATTTTGTTCACTTTAGGCACTGATTCAGTGCCGTAGGCCATTGCGGCAATTGCACCTGCGCCACCACTTTCAATTAAAGTTGTAATGCCACATAACTTAGCTGCATATAATATCGCAGGGTTAATGCTTTCATCACCTTGCACAGGGGTTGCAAGTACGACGTTTTTAGCACCACTTAATTGTGCAAGTACACCTTGCATAATAACCGATGATGGCAGTGGAGCACTGCCACCTGGTACATAAATACCCACAGCTTCGATGGCCTGATATTTCAGTTCACATACAACGCCAGGTTGGGTTGATAACTTAATATCTTTAGGCAATTGCGCTTCGTGAAAACGTTTAACGTTTGCATAAGCGGTGTCAATTGCGTATTTAAGCTCTGCGCTTAGTGCTTGCTCTGATGCGTTTATTTCATCAAGCGGTACACGTAAACGAGGGTTAGCTCTATTATCAAACTTTTTAGCCATATCAAGTAAGGCTTTATCGCCTTGCTCTTTCACATCGCTCATAATTGTTTGGCATATAGCTTCAACCTTTGCGCTGGCAGAAACCGCAGGGCGCATTAGCGCCGCTGCTTGTACTTGTGAAGATTCCTCATTCCAACGAAGCATGGTACTTACTCCATCATTTTTTCAATTGGCATTACTAAAATAGAGTTAGCGCCTAGGGCTTTAAGCTGCTCCATTGTTTCCCAAAATAATGTTTCGCTGCTTACCATGTGAAGCGCTACGTACTCTTCGTTACCAGCAAGTGCAAGTAGAGTAGGTTGGCCAGAGCCTGGTAAAATTTCGCAAATTTCATCAAGTTTAGTTTTTGGCGCGTGTAGCATAATGTATTTGCTTTCTTTAGCCTGTTTAACACCACGAAGGCGCGGCATAAGCTTATTGATTAGCGCTAGTTTGTCTTCATCTTGAAGGTCTTTATTTTGAATTAAACACGCGTTTGATTCTAAAATTGTATCACCTTGAATCAAGCCGTTCGCTTCAAGCGTTGCACCGGTAGAAACTAAATCACAAATTGCATCAGAAAGACCGGCACGTGGGGCTACTTCTACTGAGCCTGTAAGCATTACAGTGCTTGCATTAATGCCTTCGCGCTTTAACCACTGCGTTAATATTTCTGGGTAGGTTGTTGCAATACGTTTGCCTTCAAACCAGCTTTTATCACGTGGGCCAAGCTCTTGTGGCCATGCAAGTGCAAGGCGGCAGTAACCAAAATCTAGTTTTGCTAGTTTGCTAACTTCGCTTGGTACACCTTGGCGTTCACGTTCGGCTTGTACTTCTACTAGTACGTTTTCGCCAACAATACCTAAATCACAAACACCGTCCATTACTAAGCCCGGAATATCGTCATCGCGCACACGAAGTACGTCAATTGGCATATTGGTTGAGTGTGCAATTAAGCGTTGCTCACGTAGGTTTAATTTAACACCTAGTTGCTTTAGTAAATCTTGACAATCTTTAGACAGGCGACCGCCTTTTTGGATGGCGATACGTAGACGATTTGTGTTACTCATTATTCATTTTCCTTTAATTTAAAAACTAAAAACCCCGAGGGGAACCTCAGGGCGAAAATGAATCAATGTGTTATGAATCGCCAGAGGTTCCTTTTAGGAATAACCTCTCAGCGAAAGACCTGACAGGTTATTCCGGTGAATGGTGGTGATGATGTACTGTTGTCAGGTTTAAGCGCATTTTATTTCCTTTGTGCTGCTCGTTACTAATGCAACGCTCAACAAATATCTGTTTTAATGAATTTCGGGATTATAAAAACATATTATGCATCACTATGGCAAGTGTTTTTTAAGCTTAATTAAAGCATATCTTATAACTGCCGATACTATAAATGTAACCGCATTAGTTTGTATTATATCAACTGGTTGATTTTTGCTCATAACTAGGCTTTGGCTTTAAGGATGTATTAATGGATATGATGATCCCTTATTTGGGTAAAATAACGCGGCTGTCGCTTGAATCTAAAGGGGTATTCCATATTGCAGGTGTGCAAAGTAGCGCGGCGAGTGAAAAAGTAGAACTTGAAAACAAAAAAAAGAGAGAATTACAGAAAAAGAAAAAACTAAACGGTTTAAGTGACGAGACTCAACCATCAACCCAGAAAAAAAGCGTTAATAAAGATGACGATGGTATTGAGCATTTAGACACATGGGCATAAATGCTCATAAAATTAAAACTTGTTATTCATTTTTACGCCACTTTGCGGGTGTTAGCCCTGTGTTTTTTTTAAATAGGCGGGTGAAGAAACTGCTGTTTTCGTAGCCTACGTTAATTGATATTTCGTTTACGGTTTTATCTGTAGACAGTAACAGTTTTTTAGCTTTGTCTATTCTCACTTCTTGCACGTACCTATTTATAGATATACCGGTTGCTTGCGTAAATCGCCTCTTTAAATTGCGCTCACTAAAATTAAAGTATTTTGCTAACTCAACGATTGTGATTACGCTGCTTGAGTGATTATAAATCCAGTCTTGCACTTCACTAATTTTTTCGTCTCTGTGGCTACTATATTTTGGTAATGCAAAATTTAACTTTCCAGAGTCAGAAATAAGTAAATGTGTGGCACATTGCTGGGAAAAGCGATCGCCTTTGTCTTTTGCAACTATTTCTAGTAGTACACTTATTCCCGCCTCAAAAGAGCCCGTTGTATAGATACTTCCCATTTTTAAATACGATTTATGATTAATAAACTGGCAGTCGGGAAATAGTTTGCTCAATGGTTTAACCAAACTCCAATGAGTTGCAATGGCTGTTTTATTTAACTCGCCTGTGGCGGCTAAAAAATAAGAACCAGTGCTTAAGCTGAGAATAGACGTACTACTATTGATTTTAGGTATTAACCATTCAATTATTAATATACTGCTAGAGGGCATGCTCTTTAATTTAGAGCCCTCAATTGGTGGAATAATTACTAAATCATACGGTTTGTCAGAAAGCGAATTATCGGCAACAACAATTGAATTACTTGAGCTTGTTATAGGTGCACCGTCTGTCGTAACTATTTCTACGTTATAACTTTGTGGTAATGAATAATGCGAGTCGAGTAACGAAACAATGGTAAAAAAGTCTTTAGCTAATAATACGCTGACGGCCCAGCATCCCTCGTAGGCAATAATTGCTATATTTTTCATAATTTCATTTGGCCCAATCGGACTGTTAAAAGTACCCGTGAAGACATATTATTTTAATCTTTGTAAAAGTAACATTAAAACCTACTTTAAATAGCGGTTATTTTTAAGTGATTGTTTTAAAGTTGTTTTGTTTCATATTAAATGCATTTTAAATATTTTAATTTATAAAAATCAGAGTCACAAAGGGGAATAGTTTGCAGCAGTATATACAAAATGATGCTTATTTTAATCAAAAGCACAGTGAAATAAATAACTGGTTGAAAAATGTTAAAGGCCATGACGATCGCACTAAGGCCGTTTCAATTTATTATCTTGTAAGAGATGGAATTAAATATGATCCTTTTACACTTTTAGATGGGGCAAAGTCACTTAGTAGTGACTATTGCTTAGACAATAAAGCAGCATACTGTATTCCAAAGGCATCATTACAAATTGCATTGAGCCGAGCTATTAATATTCCTGCCCGCTTGGGTTTGGCAGATGTTCGTAATCATTTAAGTACACCTAAGTTAGACAAGTTACTAAAAAATGATGTGTTTACAATGCACGCTTATGTAGAGCAGTTTATTGAGGGAAAGTGGGTGAAATCGACACCTGCCTTTAATAAAGAGCTATGTGACCTCGTTAGTATAAAGCCATTAGAATTTGATGGAGTAAACCACTCTTTATTTCATCAATTTACTGCTGACGGCGAAAAGCATATGGAGTATTTAAAAGATCATGG
>NZ_NTLW01000042.1:0-3879 GCF_002632075.1 Pseudoalteromonas sp. ESRF-bin5
AGGCAAGTTTTACAAACCAGTAAGTTAGTTAAATAAGCACCCTCATTTAACGCACTTTTTACTCGCAAAGCATGGTTGAAGCTAATTCGAATAATTAAAAATAAATTTGCCTAGGGTATAAGTTTCTGTTATTTATACCGCCGGCTAATGCTGAGGCATTAAATTAAGGATTTAGGAGAGAGTTATGCCAGACCAAAAGAAACATGGTTTATTGGCTCAAGCCGGTTTAGAACCATACCAAGAAAAACCAGGCGAAGAGTATATGAATGAAGCACAACGTGCTCATTTCAAAACGATTTTAGAAACTTGGCGTAACGATTTACGTAACGAAGTTGATCGTACAAAATCGCATATGCAAGACGAAGCTGCTAACTTTCCTGACCCAGTTGACCGCGCTGCACAAGAAGAAGAGTTTTCTTTAGAACTTCGAACTCGTGACCGCGAACGTAAATTAATTAAAAAAATTGAAAAAACAATTATTTTAATTAAAGAAGATGATTTTGGCTTTTGTGAGTCTTGTGGCATCGAAATTGGCATTCGCCGCCTAGAAGCGCGACCAACTGCTGATTTATGCGTAGACTGTAAAACACTTGCAGAAATTAAAGAAAAACAAGCTGGACGCGGCTAATTAACCCTATTAATTAGCATGCCACCTGCAGCCGTTACTGCGCCTATGCGCAACTATCGCGGTCGTTTTGCACCGTCTCCTTCTGGGCCACTTCATTTTGGCTCACTTGTTGCGGCTGTGGGCAGTTACCTTGATGCAAAAGCAAATAAAGGGTCTTGGCTCGTCCGTATCGAGGATATAGACACCACTCGAGTGGTGAAAAATGCCGACACCGATATTCTAAATACCTTACAAGCCTATTGCCTCCACTGGGATGAATCAGTTGTTTATCAAACTAAGCGGCTCGATTTATACCAAGACGTAGTCAGCTCCCTTGAAAATCAACAATGTGTTTATGCTTGCCACTGTAGCCGAAAACAAATAAAAGCATTGGGTGGAATTTACCAAGGCCAGTGTAAAAACCTTGGACACCCAACCGATACAGGCGCACTACGATTAACACAATGCCATGCAACCACACACTTTAACGATCTGATTCAAGGTGATATTTGTGTTAGTAGCGAGCTGGCACACGAAGATTATATAATAAAGCGCAGTGATGGCTTATTCGCCTACCAATTAGTGGTTGTTGTGGACGATATTGATCAAGGCATAAATAGGATTGTTAGAGGCGCCGATTTAATTGAGCCAACAGCACGGCAAATCAGTTTATTTAAACAACTTAATCACCCTATTCCTGAGTTTGCTCACTTACCTTTAGCCGTTGCCAAGCCCGGTTTTAAGCTATCTAAACAAAACTACGCTCCTGCAATTAGTAAAGCCGAGCCAAAACCCGCATTGATAAGTGCCTTTGAATTTTTAGGCTTGCCAACTCATGCCAATTTAATGGATTTAACTACTGAGCAACTCATTGAATGGGGCGTAAATACCTTTGAGTTAAAGCAAGTGCCGCAAGTCGCTGAAATACAAATTTCTCAGTAGCAAACAAGTTAAGCCAAGCAATTTACTAAACTGTGTAAATAAAATCGTTAAAAACAGCTTAATTTCAACACATCAACTTAATTTTTAAACCCTGCTGGTATATGATAGCCGCCTAAATATGTGCTATTTGAGTAAGACGGTGAGTATTGGGGTTTAACACCACTATTTGCGGTTATTTTTGATTGCGATGAAAGGCCAATCAACACCTTCTAGGAGACGGATTATTATTTCCAAGCTTTTTCAATTTTGCCGACAGATAATCGGCCCAAATACGAGTGCTGAAAATGCCTCTGTAAGCAGCGAACCATTAGTAATCACGCGCGGTGAGCATGGTATTTCTCGTAAACAATTTAGCCCAAATGCAATCAAAGTTTTATACCGATTAAAAGACGGTGGCTTTGATGCCTACCTCGTTGGTGGTTGTATTCGCGATATATTGTTAGGTCAACAACCTAAAGACTTTGATGTAGTCACTAACGCAACGCCCGACCAAGTTAAAAAGCTTTTTAGAAACTGTAGATTAATTGGTCGCCGTTTTCGTTTAGCGCACATTGTATTTGGCCGTGAAATTATTGAAGTGGCAACCATGCGCGGTCATCACGAAGCGCCTGAGTCTAAAAACCAAATAAGCCAATCAAGTACTGAAGGGCAATTATTACGCGACAACGTATTTGGTAGCATTGAAGAAGATGCTGAGCGCCGTGATTTTTCAATTAACGCGCTGTATTACTCAATTAACGATTTTAGCATTCATGATTACGCCAATGGTTTAGCCGCTATTAAAGCAAAACAAATAGAGCTTATTGGCGATCCTGAAACACGCTACCGTGAAGATCCAGTGCGTATGTTACGCGCAGTACGATTTGCAACAAAGCTTGATATGAGCATTGCGCCAAATAGCGAAAAGCCGATCAGCGAGCTTGCCAGCTTACTTGATAACATTCCACCGGCGCGTTTGTTTGAAGAAGTACTTAAACTGTTTTTAAACGGTAAAGCTGAAGCTAACTTTTTAATGCTTCGCCAGTACGGGCTTTTCCGTGCATTATTTCCTGCGCTAGATAAAATTTTAGAAGCCAACCCAAATGGTTTAGAACAAGCCTTTGTTCAGCAAATGTTTCAAAATACCGATAAACGCATAAATGCAGATAAAAAAGTAACGCCTGCATTTATTTTTGCCGCGCTATTATGGTTCCCACTTTTAGCAATAACCAAAAAGCTTCAAGCCGAAGAACAACTTAGTGAGTACGATGCCTTTGCACAAGCAATGAATAAAGTACTTAGCGAAAGCGCACAACATATTGCAGTTCCAAAACGCTTTACGTTGGGTGCGCGCGATATTTGGCATATCCAGCACCGTTTAGATAAACGTGCAGGCCAACGTGCGTACAGGTTAACACAACAACCGCGCTTTAAAGCCGCTTACGACTTTTTATTATTGCGCGTTGATGCGGGTGAAACTGAGCATAAAGAACTTGCACAGTGGTGGACTCAATACCTTAGCCAAGATATTAACGGTCAAAAAGACATGGTTAAAAACTTAGGTCATCAAGGTGGTCCAAAGCCGCGTAAACGCTCTCGCCGCCGCGCACCAAGAAAGCCAGCTGAGTAATAACATGAACTGTGTTTATTTAGGGTTAGGTGCTAACTTAAGTTCGCCTAAACAACAGCTTGATAACGCGATTGCGGCACTTAAAAAACTGCCGCATAGCGAGTTTGTAAGCGTGTCTCACTATTACGCAAGTAAACCCATGGGACCGCAAGACCAACCCGACTACATTAACGCAGTTGCATGTATTAATACCCATCTTGAACCAGAACAGCTACTTGATTTAACACAAAAAATTGAACTAGAGCACGGCCGTGTTAGAAAAGCCGAACGTTGGGGTCCTCGAACGCTAGACATAGATACCCTTTTATTTGGTAATAAAATTATTAATACTGCACGCTTAACTGTGCCCCATTATGGCTTGAACGAACGCGAGTTTGTGGTGTATCCACTGCTTGAACTTGCGCCAGAACTTATTTTACCCAGCGGCATTGCACTAAAAACCATTGCAACTAATTTACCGCTAAACGACTTACAACAATTACCTCTGTAATTAACCAAGGCTTGTGCCTGCGAGGAATATTATGTCTAAAATAACCGTTTCTACTTTAAATAAAATGAAAGCAGAAAATAACAAAATCACAGCATTAACTGCTTACGATGCAAGCTTTGCAAAGTTATTTCATGATAATGGCGTTAACGTTATTTTAGTCGGTGATTCATTAGGTATGGTGCTGCAAGGCGGTGATGATACGCTTGGCGTAACCAACCAAGATATTGCTTA
>NZ_NTLW01000179.1:0-8500 GCF_002632075.1 Pseudoalteromonas sp. ESRF-bin5
TGTCCTCTTTTTGAGGTTACAAATGGGTCGAATATTCTGTGTTTAATTTTTTTATCTACGCCTTGGCCGTTATCGCTGTAAATAATAGTGAGTTTTTTTCCTGTTAACTCTACATCAAATTGTATTTCATTATTTTCATTACCAACGAACCCGTGTAGTAGTGAGTTTGTTATTAGTTGTATAAGTACTTGTTGTAATGGTTCTGACTTGCTTTCTACGGTTAAATCGGTTGCACAATTTATGTTTATAACCGGTTTTTTCTCTTCAAGCTCTGAGCTTATTGATGTCAAAACATCTGTTATTAACTTATGAATATTAATGTAGGTAGTTACGTCATCATCTTGAATAACCGCTACCTTTTTAAAGGTTGAAATTAAGTCGGCTGCACGGTTTAAGTTACGGTAAATCAAATCTAGGTTTTCAATACCGTCGTCAATAAAGCGTTTTAATTGATTTGAAGTCAGTTTTTTATCATCAAAGCTAATTTGTAAATCGGCTAACTTATCGCGCAGCAAAGTAGAGCTTGTAATACCAAGGCCTATTGGGGTGTTAACTTCATGTGCAACACCGGCAACCATTTGACCAAGTGATGCCATTTTTTCATTTTCAACAATCTGCGTTTGATACTGATGCATACGCTCAAGGGTTGATAATAACTCTTGATTTGCCTCTCGAAGGGCTATGGTTCGTTGGTTTACTTTTTCTTCTAGCCCTTGGTTAAGCTGTTTAATTTCTTCTTTGTCTTTTTCATGGCGAGTCAATTGTTTTTGGGTGCGTGTAAGCATGATGTTTAAACTGTTAGAAAGCGCTGATATTTCTTTTACGTCGGTTACTGGTGCGCGTACATCGTAGTTATGATTCTTTGATACGTCTTGTAATAGCATGCTAAGCCGCTCTATCGGTCGAGCTATTCTTTTTTGAACATTTATTGCGATAAAATACACAACAACAAGTATCAGTAAAGTCAGTAAGATATCTACAACTATTTTTTGTTTTATATAATCGTCTAAGCTCTCAAGACTCCCGCGCATGTATACATGACCAACAAGCTTTTCATTATGAAAAATTGGCTTTATTAGTTCGATATCTTCGTGGGTTATACGTGGTGTTTTTAGTTCTTCAATGCTATCGATTCTGAGGGGGACTGGTGGCGTTTTTTTTGCATTAAAACTTATAAAAAAAACAGGTTTTTGAGATGCTTGCTCAATAGAATATACATGTATGTTTTTAACTAAAGGAGTTTTTTCAAAGTATTTAAGGCGTTTCTCTTCTGTTTCTCTGTCATCTTCAAAAACTGATTTTCCAGCGTCAAAAGCAACTATTTCCGCCAAAATAACGAGCTTACTCACTATTAATTGTTTTTGTTCTTTAACACTTAAATAAGTTGATATAGAAATCGATAATGACAAGCAAATAGCAGTTATAAGCATTATTAGATTTATGAGTGCTTTACGAATACTGCTTTGATGAACTTTTCTAGGCATTATTTGAGTGTCGCCTGAGTCATTGAGTTTTATTATTTTATTAGTCTAGCAAAGAAGAAACACTGTGGTGCAAAAAAATAAAAATAATAGGTAATATTTTATTGCTAAGTTGAGCACGCAGAATGCTCAACTTAAAATATAAAAAATTTAACTACTATAAACGGCAAATTTATTGTTTTTGAAAACAGTTTGATAAGTTTCAAATTGTGTTTCTAAAATTGGCGGATATTTTAAAAAGCTGTTTGCCACAATGGTCAGTTTTCCGTTTTTAGTTAAATGTTGTTTTGCGTTAGCTAAAAACGTTTCAGCAACGCTGTAGTCTGTTGCAATTCCTGTGTGAAACGGCGGGTTGCTCACTATTAAATCAAACTTACCACTAATATTTTTAAGGCCATCACTGAGAATTGCTTCACCAGTTACCCCGTTTAACTTTAAAGTTTGAGTTGTTGCGTAGGTTGCAAGTGCGCTTACGTCACTACATACAAATTCAAGAGCTGTATTTTTTAAACCCAGAAAGGTCGCAATTAAGCCAGCACCGCAACCAAAGTCGAGTACTTTACCTTGTTTGGTTGAAGGGGCATTTTCGAGTAGCATTTTGGTACCAGCGTCTAAACAGCCATGGTTAAACACGCCAGGTACGCTGATAGCTGAAAATGATGTATCGGCAATACTAACGGTAAATGTTTTATGGTAATGGCTAATATCAAATTGCGCATTAAGCTCAATTTGAGAAAATGAGTAAAGTACGCAGTGTTTAGCCGAATCAATCTTATTACTATATTGAGCTTTGCCTGCTAATTGTTTTTCAATCGATTTAACACCACTCTTATTTTCGCCAACCACTAATAACTCGGCATCGCTTGTTATTACCGCGCGTATGTTATCAAGCGCCATTAGCAATTCTGGTTTTGACTTAGGGTAATAAAGAATAACTAAGTCATAATCGCTACCGGTAATGGTGTGGTTAACGCTCACATCAACGCCATGAGTGTTTTTAGCAAATTCACCATTAGCATGGTTATAGCTAAACGCTGTAATTTTGCTATTTGGATTCAGCGTTTTAAGCTCAGCTAAAAAGCCATCTTGAACAAAGTTGACCACCAATATAGATTTACCCGTTAATGCCTCGCTATTTCGAAGTAACAGTAAACTTGGGTTGGTTAATACGCTCATAAATGGCTTTGCCTTACTATGTGTTAAATTAATATAAAAGTGTAATTACTTGGTGCGCTCAAACATTAAGTCCCAAACGCCGTGACCTAATCGGTGGCCGCGTTGCTCAAACTTAGTAAGAGGGCGTAAATCAGGGCGAGGCACGTAATCGTTAGTCTCTGATTGGTTTTTATAACCCGGAGCCGCTTGCATTACTTCTAGCATATGTTCTGCGTAGTTCTCCCAATCAGTAGCCATATGAAAAACACCGCCTATTTTTAATTTTGAGCGAAGCTTTTCAGCAAATTCAGTTTGTACAATACGGCGTTTATGGTGGCGCTTTTTGTGCCATGGATCTGGGAAGAATAATTGCAATGTAGTTAGGCTCTCATCGCTTAAGCAATCAGCAAGCACTTCTACAGCATCGTGTTCAAACACACGTAAATTAGTTACGCCCGCTTCGTCGGCATCCATTAAACATGCACCAACGCCTGGGCGGTGTACTTCAATACCAATAAAGTTTAGGTGTGGAGCATTTTTAGCCATTTCGACAAGCGACTTGCCCATACCAAAGCCTATTTCTAGGACTACATCATTGTTGTTGCCGAATACTTGGCTTAAATCAAGCATGCCGTTTTTATGCTCTAAGCCCATTGTTGGCCAGCATTTTTCGATTGCAGCGGCTTGGCCTTTGGTTAATCGACCTTCGCGTTTTACAAAACTGCGAATGGTGCGGATGTATTTACCTTCTTGCTTAGCTTGCTCTAGGTTGGTATTGCTTGATTCACTCATATCTAATTGGCCTGACAAAACAATGTGTTTAAAAATGGTTGCATATTATCCCTGACGATGGCCTCAATCACAAGTATTAGCTGGTTTTACAGCCTCTATAGCTTGATCTTTTTACTCACTGCAATAGACTGACCCGCCATTGAGCATGAGTAAAAGTATAATATGTTGGACTTAAATAAAGAGCAGTCTCACTGGTTTTCAAAACAAGTAGTTGATTGGTATCACCTTCATGGCAGAAAAACACTGCCGTGGCAATTGGGTAAAACACCTTATAAAGTGTGGGTTTCTGAGGTTATGCTCCAGCAAACTCAAGTTGTTACTGTGATCCCATACTTTGAAAAATTTATGAAAAGCTTTCCTGATATTATCGCTTTGGCGAATGCCGAAGAAGATCAGGTTCTTCACCACTGGACTGGTTTAGGTTATTACGCCCGCGCGCGAAACCTTCATAAAACAGCAAAGATAGTTCGCGATAAATACAACGGGCTGTTTCCTCAAACGCTTGAGGAAGTTATGGATTTGCCCGGTATTGGGCGCTCTACAGCAGGGGCTGTATTGTCATTATCGCTTGGTCAGCATCACCCTATTTTAGATGGTAATGTAAAGCGAGTATTGGCACGCTATTTTATGGTGGAGGGCTGGTATGGGGTAAAAAAAGTAGAAAACCAGCTTTGGCATTTATCGTCGCAATTAACACCTAAAAATAATGTGACTGAATTCAACCAAGCTATGATGGATTTAGGTGCAAGCTTATGTTCACGGAGCCGCTTTGATTGTGAGCCGTGCCCGTTAAACAGTCGCTGCGGTGCGTTTAATGCTAGTAAGGTTAAAGAATTTCCTCATTCGAAGCCAAAAAAAGCAGTGCCTAAAAAAAGCTGTCATCAGCTAATTATAAAATGTGACGATAAGGTCCTTATGGAAAAACGCCCTAGCTCTGGTATTTGGGGGGGATTGTTTGGTTTTTTTGAGTTTGCTGAGCGTAAACAGCTAAATGACTTTTTAGTTCAACATGGCTTTAAATCAGAACTTGAGCCATTGGTACCATTCACCCATGTATTTTCTCACTTTGAGCTGACTATTAACCCACATATATTAAATCTTAAACAAATCCCGGATGTGATTAACGAACGCCAGCTAGTTTGGTACCCGCTAGATCAATCAGTAGAAGTGGGTTTGGCTGCACCAACTAAAAAGTTGGTTAAACAAATTGCACCAATAGGTTAAACTGTTTGCATTTAACGCTTAAGAGAAATTAATTATGGCACGTACTGTATTTTGTCAAAAGTTACAAAAAGAAGCCGAAGGCCTTGGTTTTCAACTTTACCCGGGTGAGCTTGGTGAAAAGATCTTTAATAACATCTCTAAAGAAGCTTTTGCTCAATGGCAACATAAACAAACTATGCTAATTAACGAAAAGCATTTAAATATGATGGACCCAGAGCATCGTACATTTTTAGAAGAGCAAATGGTTGGCTTTCTGTTTGAAGGTAAAGACGTAGAAATTGAAGGCTATAGACCGCCAGAAAAATAAATAACTTATTAAAAAAGGGGCTAAAAGCCCCTTTTTTATTGCTAATTATTTAGCTATTAACTGCTAAAACTCTTCGTTTTGTTCCTCAGCCTTTCTAACTTGCTCTTTTAAAAACTGAGCCGCTTTAGAATATTCAATTTCTAACTGGTCGCGTAAATCAATTAATTCATCAGTTGTTAGTTCGTCCGCTTTGCATTTATCTTCAAATGCACCGGCAAGCTTACCAACTGTTTCTGCCCCAATGGTTTTAGAAATAGATCTGAGTTGATGGCAACCCTCAATTATTTCTGCTAGGTCGTTAACCATAACGCCTGAATTTATTGATTTAATTAAACTTTGACTTTGCTCTAAATACATTTTGAAAAAGCGAAGTTGTTTTGCTTTATCGCCATTTACGTATTTGGCGACTGCATCCATATCTATTGGCAATGCAGTGTTTTGTTGAGGAGCTAGCGCTTGCTTAGGAGCTTGCTTGTCGCTCCAGCGTTTTAAAGTATCTTCAAGCGCATTGAGTTCTATAGGCTTTGTAATAAAGTCATTAATACCTACTGCTAAACAGCGTTCTTTTTCACCTTTGAGAGCGTTAGCGGTAACTGCAACTATATAAGGTTGTGCGTCTATAGCTTCTAGTAATTCAGCTTCGTTACGAATTTTTTCAACCATGTCGTATCCCGACATTTTTGGCATGTGTAGATCGGTTAAAATAAGTGAGAAATTGTTCTTTCTCCACATATCTAGGCCTTCTTCGCCATTGTTGGCAACCTCTACGCCATACCCTAATATATGCAATTGGTCGGTTAAAACTTGCTGGTTTAGAAGGTTGTCTTCAACAAGCAAAATTAATTTATTTGATTCTCGAGCTTGCTCAATATTTAAATAGTTATTTAGCGATTTTGCTTTTTTAATTTGCTTTGGTTGATGTAAGCCTGCGGCAACCAAAATAGAAAGCATAAAGTTTGACTTACAAAGTGGAGACGCATTTATGTAAAATATGTTTTTATGATTAATGGCCGCTTCATCTAGTTTGCTTAATACGACTACTTGCTGATTGTAATCCTCAAGTGAGTACAATAACCGCCTCAATAAAGAGTTAATATCATCAATATTATCTATGCCGTCAGCAACCCAAATAGCACCCTCTGTGTTTTGGTGTTGTTCAATTTCTTTTTCTGTGTGCGCGTAAATAACTTTTGCACCCATAAACGATAAATAACGGTACATTATTTTTTCGCGTTGAAGGTTGTTACTTACAACAATAATTGGTTTGCCGTCTAAGGCATTTTTATGAGCATATTTTATTTTACCAGAGGTGCTAAAAGGCAGCTCAACGGTAAATTCACTGCCAATACCTGCATGGCTATTTACATGAATAGTACCTAACATTAACTCTGTTAGACTCTTACAAATAGAAAGCCCTAACCCTGTGCCACCAAACTCTCTGGTTATTGAACTCTCAGCCTGAACAAATGGGCTAAATATGTCTCTTAGCTGAGCTTGTGTCATCCCTTTGCCGTTATCGGTTACGCAAAAGCGCAAGGTAAAGTGGTCGGCGGTGTTATGCGCAACCTCAACCGAAATTCTCACATGGCCTTGGGTTTTTTCATCGGTGCTTGTGAATTTAATTGCATTGCTGCATAAATTATAAAGTACTTGGCGCACACGTACGCTGTCACCGACTAGATTTACTGGAATATCTGGCGCAATTGATAGTTCTAAATCAAGTTCTCGTTTTTTAGCGACCGACGATAAAACGCGAGTTACTTCTTCTAGGGTATCGCTCACTGAAAAAGGGATTGGGTCTATGTTAAGCTTACCAGCTTCAATTTTAGAAAAATCTAAAATATCATCCAAAATACTCAGTAGTGAGAATGCTGATTCGCGAATAATAGTACTTAAGCGATGCTGAGCACCATCAAGGTCTGTTTGACGAAGCAAATCGATAGTACCAATAACACCATTCATAGGCGTTCTGATTTCGTGGCTCATAGTAGCCAAAAAGGTAGTTTTAGTTTCGCTAGCTCTTTGAGCTTTTAAGGTTTCTCGCTCGAGTGCAATAGTGCGGTTTTGCACCTCTGACTCTAAACCATTTTGTAGTTTTTTCAGTTCTTTTTGTACCGACTCGTTATCGCTAAGGGCTGTTTGCACTTGCTTAAGTAGTACATTTATACTTTGTGCTACAGAGCCTAAACCAATATCTAGCTGTTCATTAACATTACTATTGTAGTTACCTTGCTCTGTAATAGCCTGAAGTTCTTGCGAGAGTGAGTCAGTGCTTTTACGTAAACGGCCATTAATGTATACGTTAAAAAGTAACGCGAAGATAAATAAAGAAATAACAGTTGCGATTGCAACACCATATGCAATTACCTGAGAGTCTTGCATGCTTAATGGTGGTGAAGCTAACTCTTGTTTTATAATTAGCTCACCAATTGGCTGATCGTTAAGCAAGAGAATATGATGCAATACACCTGTGCTCTCATTATATTGTGCAATTTTGATGGACTCAGGTGCGGTCTCGCTATTGCTATAAACGAGTTGTGTATCAGAAGTCGCGCTGAAACGATAAAGAGTATATTCAAATTCATCATCTAAAGAGGATGTTAAGTCGAGTAATTGCTTAACCTTGTCTTGGCCATACATTGTTAGCGCGTCGATCATAGGCTGATTTAATGTAGATGCGAGTGTTTTAATATTTACCGATGGCTCAGGTTTAACTGTTTGTGTATCGTTTTTGATGTAGAACGAGTAACCAAATACAGCAAGTGCGGTAATTGCAATATTAAATATAAAAAAAAGTGGTAATAACCCTTTTACCGGCGAAGAGAATTTACTCTGCATTGAATGTTCCCATTGATGTGTTTTTGCTACTTTAGCTATTAGCATAGGTATCTGAACTAATCGTACCATTTACCAAAAATAATTCACTACGGTTTTAGTCTGATTTAGTTATAATATTTCATATATATAGACTGGTTTGTGGTAAAAATGTACGTTATCAATAAAAAATGTACTGAGTTGCTTGAAAACCGTTCAAACAGTCGTAAAGGATAAAAAAAAAGTTGACTTGTAAGGGCAAAACTCGTTTAATACGCCGCACGCCCAGACAGCTGACTTAGTAGATGTTGTTGGGAGTTACATTAAAAATCGGTTAAGATTTTTAATTAGCACTGTTTAAGTGCCTCGATAGCTCAGTTGGTAGAGCAGAGGATTGAAAATCCTCGTGTCCCTGGTTCGATTCCGGGTCGAGGCACCATTTATAAGTTTATCAATCTTTAAAATTGATTAAGTGCCTTAGCACACAGTTTAGTGTGCCGACTTAGCTCAGCTGGTAGAGCAACTGACTTGTAATCAGTAGGTCAACCGTTCGACTCGGTTAGTCGGCACCATTTATTTTAGTTAAGTGTTTTAATAGCATTTAATTAGCACTGTTTAAGTGCCTCGATAGCTCAGTTGGTAGAGCAGAGGATTGAAAATCCTCGTGTCCCTGGTTCGATTCCGGGTCGAGGCACCATTTATAAGTTTATCAATCTTTAAAATTGAT
>NZ_NTLW01000136.1:0-26267 GCF_002632075.1 Pseudoalteromonas sp. ESRF-bin5
TCGATATCGTCCAAATCAAAGTCATCACTTTCTTCAACTATCGACTCTGTTGGCGTTTCATTATCTGAATCATCATTTGCTTCATCAATTAAGCTATCGATATCGTCCAAATCAAAGTCATCACCTTCTTCAACTAACGTATCCGTTGACGTTTCATTAGCTGAATCATCATTTGCTTCATCAATTAAGCTGTCGATATCGTCCAAATCAAAGTCATCACTTTCTTCAACTAACGACTCTGTTTGCGTTTCATTAGCTGAATCATCATTTGCTTCATCAATTAAGCTGTCGATATCGTCCAAATCAAAGTCATCACTTTCTTCAACTAACGACTCTGTTTGCGTTTCATTAGCTGAATCATCATTTGCTTCATCAATTAAGCTGTCGATATCATCTAAACCAAAGTCATCACCTTCTTCAACTAACGTATCCGTTGGCGTTTCATTAGCTGAATCATCATTTGCTTCATCAATTAAGCTGTCGATATCGTCTAAGTCAAAATCGTCACTTTCTTCAGAAGTTTTATCTGATGTGTCTACTGGTTCGGCACTCGTTTGATCAAGTAAATCATCTATATCAAAATCATCGGTCGCAAGCTCTTCGCTCAATGCTGCCATTTCATCGTTAGATTCTAAACTATCACTTTGTGGCTCTTTTTCTGCTGGTGAATCAAACTCAGGTAAGCTGTCATCTTCGTCGAATAGGCTATCTAAGTCATCATTACTTAAAATATCATCAGTGCCAGACGGTTCTTGGTCTAAATCTAAATCAATATCGTCCAAGCTATCATCAGCGCTGTCGTCAAACCCTTGTTGCGTGAAAATATCGACTTCATCGTCTTCGTCACTTTCATCATCAAAAACAATATCGTCGCTAAGAAGGCCTTCTAACTCGTCTTGATCAAGTAAGTTATCTGAATCATCAAGTTCGTCTGAGTCATCTTCTAATAAATCATCATCTGGAAGCATGTCACCTTCGAGGTGATCATCTAATTGAACGCTCAAGTCATCCAATGGATCTGGAATGATTGGGTCATCAAGTGGATCAGTTGCTAAGTCATTCTCATTAGAATAAGTTGGAGTTTGCGGTAAAAACTCATCATCTGCTTGAGGCTCTTCTTGATTGCCTTTTCTTTTGCGAAGAAACATAACAATTGCAAAGATAATCAATAATCCGGGAATGAACATTAACAGCCCCAGCACAATAGGGTTTGACAACAAGGCTAATAAGTCAAAACTGCTTTGAGGTTCAACCTCTTTAGCTTTTTGCTGGGCAATTATTTCATTTTGTTTAAGTATTAATTCCTTTAGCTGCAGCTGTATTTCACTATCTTGCCCTAATTGTTGGCGAACATTTTCGAGCTCTTTAGAAATTCCAGTCAGCTGTTTTTTAAGGTTATTATTCTCAACTAAAATCTCTTCAACATTTGTTACTGAACTTTTAAACTGTTGCTGTAACTCAACTAATTTATTAGTTTGGTCTGTTTTTATTTCTTTTATTTCTTTTTGTAACTCTTTTTTGGCGTCGTCTACATCAACTTTACGCGCTTGTGTAACCTGTGTTTGAGCTGATGTTATTTCAGTTTGTGTAAGTGTTCCGTTTTTTTTCTTTTCCCATAACTCGTCATCTTGCTCGGAACGCTGCCTAGCTAGTTGAGTATTCACTCGTCTAATTTCAGATAAAGTCGGTATTTTTAGATAAGCCCCACTTCGCATATGATTGAGGTTTTGATCTAAAAATGAGTTGGGGTTTTTGTTATACAAGGCCTGCATAACTTGATAAATACTTACAGAGTTATCTGGACGTACTTTTACAGCTATACGCCAAAGTGTATCGGTGGGTTTAATCGGACCAATAGACCGCCCTTGAGCACCATAGTCAACGCCTTTAGGCCCCTTTAATTGGGTACTATCTTGTGTATATACAGGCGTTACTACCAGTGCAGACGCTAATATTATAAGTATAGCCAAACCGCGCATGCTGATCCTTTAATGTCTAAATGTTACAAAGCACTCTTAAATAGGTGCGTAAACATTGATTACTCTTGCCTTATCAGTCTAATGACTGACTCACATTTGTTATTACAATCTATTTTTGTTGCAAGCTCTATTCCAATTACAAACTATAAACCACTTAGGGCACAATATCCATTGCAACACATTGAAAAGAAATGCCTTAACAACACATTTTTAATATTGATTTATTGAGTATTATCAGTAACTTTATTAAATATTATAAAAAACGGCAAAAAAGTGGCGCTCTATTTAAACAAAAAGCGGCAAACACATAGTGCTTACCGCTTTTAAAGAGTGCTTAACATTTAAAATGTTACATATAATTTTCTATTAACTCTTCAGCTATTTGAACACTATTAGTTGCAGCACCCTTGCGGGTATTATCACTAACAACCCACATATTTAAGCCATGAGGGTGTGAAATATCAGCGCGCAAACGGCCAACATATACAGTATCGTTGCCACTGGCATCGGAAACCGCTGTTGGATAATCACCTTCATCGTCAATTAGCTCAACGCCTGGAGCATCATTTAACAGCTGTTTAACGTGTTCGAAGTCGTATTGCATACGTGTTTCAATATTAATAGATTCAGAATGACCAAAAAACACAGGAACACGCACACACGTTGGGTTTATTGCGATTGTTGTATCACCTAATATTTTGTGCGTTTCGTTCACCATTTTCATTTCTTCGCGGGTATAGCCGTTATCTTCAAAGCTATCTATCTGCGGAATAACATTAAAGGCAATTTGCTTAGGAAATATTTCATTATCCATTGGGCGTGCATTCATCAAGTTAGCTGTTTGCTTTGCTAACTCATCAACGGCTTCTTTCCCTGCGCCTGATACCGCTTGGTAAGTTGATACATTTATTCGATCAATACCATACGCATCATAAATTGGTTTTAATGCCAACATCATTTGGATAGTCGAACAATTTGGGTTTGCAATAATATTACGATTTCTAAAGTCTGCAAGACTTGAGGCATTCACTTCTGGGACAACAAGGGGTATTTCAAAATCATTTCTAAAGTGCGAGGTGTTATCAATAACTATACAACCTGCATCGGCTGCAATTGGGGCATATTTTTCTGAGACGCTCCCACCGGCAGAAAACAATCCAATATGTGCTTGGCTAAAATCAAAGCCTTCAACGTCTTGTACTTCGATTGTCTCACCACGAAACTTAATGTCTTCACCTGCACTGCGGCTGCTCGCAAGCAAAAATAGCTGATCAACCGGAAATTTACGATCAGCTAAAGTTTCGATAATTTGACGCCCTACTAAACCAGTAGCACCAAGTACGGCAACGTTATATTTTTGCGACATATTTTTTCCTCTTTAAACGATATTAAAACACCGTTATATTAATAATTAGTTGGTTAGTGTAAAACCAAGTTGATCTAAGACAGCCAACTGCGAGCCATCACCTTTAACGGTTAAGGTGCTAAATTCTCTTCTTACAGGATAGTGTTTACGTAAACTATCAAAACCATCCGACTCTAGATGACGAAGTAAAATCCCATCATCCCTTCTTACATCGTAAATTGTGTGCACTAAACGTGCGATGTCTTGCTCTGTAAAACTCTCAGCAATAGCCACTTGCGTTATAGCTGGTACTGGCAAAAAATCGGTTAGAGATTTTGAAGCCTCAACGCCTTTAAGCTCACACAGTTTTTGGTAAAGCATTTGTGTGCCTCTGGCCTTGCCTTCAAGCGTGTGGCCTGCAATATGCACACTGGCATAGCGTACATGTGCAAGTAAGTCTGTTAAAATATTAGGTTCATTTTCCCACACATCAAGCACTAAATCTAAATCGGCCCCTGCTTCCATTAAATCCAGTAAAGCACTATTGTCAATAACATCCCCTCGGCTGGCATTAATTATCGTAGTACCCGGTTTTAAGGCGTTAAGCCTTACTTTGTCCATCATGTGAAGTGTTTTATGAGGCCCTTTTTTAATAAGTGGCACATGAAAAGTAACAATATCTGATTGTGCAAGTAACTCATCTAACTCTACATGTTCATCAAGTAAGCCTTGCTCATGCTTAAGAGGGTCGCATAGTAGTAATTTTACATTTAATGCTTTTAACTTTTTAGCCAAACAACTGCCAATACTCCCGACCCCTACTATGCCAATAGTTTGGCCTGTTAATGGGCGGGCATTTTCTTGGCTCAATGCAAATAAACTACTAATAACATATTCAGCAACAGCAACAGCATTACACCCTGGAGCACTTGTAAATGCGATGTTTTTGTCTTTCAAAAGATCTGTATCAATATGATCGATACCAATAGTCGCAGTACCAACAAAGCTTAATTTATTCGCTTTTGCTAATAGCTCACTAGTAACATTGGTAACAGATCGCGTGAGTAATACTTCTACGTCTATCAGTTGGTCAGGTTTTAAGTTACGCCCATCAAACCGCTCAACCTCACCAAAATCTGAAAAGTACTGCTCAACTAAAGGCATGTTTTGATCGGCAAGAATTTTCATCACAGAGTCCATTTGGCAATTAAGGGCGCTATTGTATCGAACAACCAGACCTTTGCACAAACTAAAAAGGCCGAATCAAAAACTGATCCGGCCTTTTGAGCTAAATAAAATATAATGCTTAAATTACATTCTATTTTTATGCAAACTTAAGTTTATAACTCAAAATCTTTTTTGAATTTTAAACCAAATTCACTTCGGTCATTACTTCTCATAACACCGACAAAGCCTGATTGTTGTAAACGACCTACATCGTATACTTCGTTCAGTACGTTTTCGCCATAAAGTGTTACTTCCATATCGCCATATGCGTTAGTGTAAGAAATATTAAAGCCAACTAGCTCACGCGAATCAATCGTTTCACTTTGGCTATATACTGACTGACCTTGCATTTCACTACGGTATGAATAATTAGCATTAAGTGCAACAGTCGCACCACTGTCTAAATCCATAAAGTATGATGGGGCAACCATTACAGTCCAGCGAGGTGTTAAAGCCGGTGAATCACCTTTACCAATGCCTTGAACGCCGGCATCAACCTCTGTAATTTCTGAATCTAGGTAACCTACCGCACTTCTTATTGTGAAGTCGTCAGTAATTGCAACGGTGGTTTCAAGTTCTATACCTTGCGCTTTTGATTGGCCCGCATTTTCAACAATAGTTACAAAACCACCACCCGCTGTTGGGTCTGAAAACGGAAGTGCTAAATCAGTGTAATCAGTAACAAATACCGCTAGCATCATAGATACGTTTTCGTGTACTTGGCCTTTTAAACCCATTTCGTAGTTTACGGCTTTAGTTTCGTCGAACGACACAAACTGATCAGGTCCACCAAATGGACGTGGTGGGAAGCCACCAGTTTGATAACCTTTTTGAATTTGACCATAAACGTTCATGTTGTTACTGATTTGGTAAGATGCATTAATATCCCACGTCACCGCGTCAAACTCTGCACTTACGTATTTACGTTCAGCAAATGTAGGGAAAATCGCATCGGCATCTTTCTCATCTTTTGAGTATCGAAGACCACCACCAATACTTAAATCATCTGTTAAATCGTAACTTGTATTAAAGTATACAGCGTATGAATTTGTTTCTTGGTTTATTTCAAAGTCACCATAGCCACCAAATGAAGGTGTAACACCATCGTTTAATAAACCATTAGGTGTGTTGAATGGGCTAAATACAAATGGACCAGAACGAGTGAAACCATCTTCATTAAAGAAGTAAAGGCCTGATACAAAGTCCATATTGTCGTAAGTCGCATTTAGTTGGATTTCAAACGAGTACTGGTCTGCACCACCCTCTTCTGGGAACTCAGATAAGTTAAGAGGTGACGCATCATCATCAAGTCCACCTTCGTATTCAGAAGTACGGTAACTCGAAATAAATTTAGCCGTGTACGTATCATCAATTGCCCAATCAGCAGTAAATGACGTACCCCAACCTGAGTAAGACGTAGATTCAATACCAGCAACGGTAGTACCTAGATCATCAGGGTCTGATGGGATCATGTCCTGTGTTAATAGAGGAAAGTCACCATTAAATACATCATTTGCATCAAGCGGCTCAGTTAATTCAATAGTATAAGGCGATTGACCCGACTCGTTATCAACACCGTCAAGTGAAAAAGTAAACGCTAAATCGCTATTGGCCTGCCATTTAAGGGCTACGCGGCCACTAAACTCTTCTTCTTCACCAATTTCTTTTTCTGGATTCGCCAGGTTTACTGCTTCGCCAACGCCGTCACGTGTTTTGTATGACGCACTTGCTGACATACTTAACTCATCATTTAATGAGTTATTAAAGTACACATCGCCTGCAATACGGCCACGGCTACCTAACTTTGCAGACGTTGTTAAAATACCTTCATCGCCCGGCTGTTTTGTAATAACGTTTACTGCGCCACCTAACGTGTTACGGCCATAAAGAGTACCCTGTGGGCCGCGCAGTACTTCTACACGCTCAACATTAGGTAATGATAGGTTAGACCCCATTTGACGGCCTAAGTAAACACCATCAAGGTATACCCCCACACCAGGGTCGGTTGTAATAATGTGATCTTGCAAACCAATACCACGGATAAATACCGAAGCATGTGCTGCGTTACCTACACCGTAACGTGTGATGTTTAGATTAGGGACGTATTTACCAATATCTTCAAGGTTACTCATATTGGCTTTATCAATTAAGTTAGCACCAATTGATGTGATAGCGGTTGGAGATTCAAACAAGCTCTCTGTACGTTTACGAGCTGTAACTTCGATTTTTTCAAACGCATCTTGTTTTGCAGTTGTTTTGGTTTCTTCAGCACTTACTGAGGTAGTCAGGGCAGCAACTATTGCTAGGCTTAACTGTGAGAGTTTGCGTAGTTTCAAAATATTCTCCAAAGGATACCGTAAATTGTTTATTATGCATTTACTGGTGCAACCAGTAAATTTTGGGCATAAAAAAAGATGCGTGGTAGCATCTTTCCTCTGGAAGGGCATTATATTACACAATTGTGAATTTATGTATTTATTTTTTGGTAAAAATGCAAATGTTCCTATAAAGGAAAGGTTAACACGTTGCAGCAATACTTACTTTTTACGCTATTACTGCATAAAACCTCACTCTACAAATATATGTTATCAAATTAAATTGGTTGCAACTTTTCTTAATATTTTTACTTAAAATCATAAACCTGCATTAAAAATATCAGGTATCCCTCTTCAAAAACCAATAGTAAAGTATTAATTTAATTAATTTTTACTACTAACTTGCTAAATTGATTAGATATAGCTCTATTTCACTTCTATAATATGCTCGAATCAACATCTAATTAACTAATAGGAAATACATATGAAAAAGCTATCTGTAGCAGTAGCATTATGTGCGGCTTTAGCAACAAACTATGCTAGCGCCGAAGTTCGAATTAATGGCTTTGCATCAATTGTCGGTGGAAAGAGCCTTGATAGCGACAGTACCTTATATGGATATGATGATGACATTTCATTTAAAAACGAAAGCGTCTTTGCATTACAGCTATCAGCTGACCTTATGGAAAAGCTAACGGCAACAGCTCAAATTGTTGCTCGTGGTGAGAATGATTTCGACGCAGAATTTGAATGGGCCTACGTAACTTATGAATTAAGCGACGAGTTACAAATTAGCGCGGGTAAAATGCGTGTACCTTTTTACCGTTACTCAGATTTTATTGATGTAGGTTACGCTTACCGCTGGGTACGCCCGCCTCAATCTGTTTATAGCATTCCTTTTTCTACCTATGAAGGTTTAAGCTTATTGCACAATACACAACTTGGTGATTGGGATTCAACAGTACAAGTCATGTACGGTAGTTTTGATGGTGAAATAGACGCAATCACTGAAAAAACTCAAGCTGAGCTTAATGATTTTGCTGGCATTAACTGGACGCTTGCATACGACTGGTTCAGTGTTCGTGCTGCATATTTGATTGCTGAATCATCATTTGCACTTGACGGAACAGACCCCAGCGGCGCTGCATTAAATGGATTAGAAGCTGCACTTCGCGCAAACAGCTTAAACACGTTAGCTGACGATATTGCAATAAACGAAGATGACAGCAGCTTTTTCGGCTTTGGCTTCTCAATTGATTATGATAATTTCTTATTTGATGCTGAATATACACAATTTGAAGTAGAAAACAGTATTTTGACTGAGCAAACACAATATTATGCATCTGTAGGTTACCGCTTGGATGACGTTATAGTCCATTTTACGTATGAAGATAATGACGATAAGCATGATGCATCTCGCTTTGACCCTATCGCAGCAGTACCGAGCCTTAATGCAGCTATAAACGGTGCCTTGACAGGTGTTCAAGCGCAAAGCAATGTATACACTATCGGCGCGCGTTACGACTTTCACCCTTCTGCAGCGTTTAAAATCGATTTTAGCCGCTTTGAAGACGATGTAACTGATACAGAAACTGATGTTGTTGCTGTTGGCGTTGACCTTGTATTTTAATTGGAGCAAATAATGAAAAAATTAATTTTAGCTAGTGCACTTTCATTGTGCTCAATTAATACTTTTGCAGAAGTTGCGGTAATAGTTAACGCTGGTAACGCAAATGCTTTAGATGCAGATACAATTAAAAAGATATACCTTGGTAAAGCCAAGTCATTTGGTGATGGTACTAAAGTAAATCCAGTAAACCAAGATGGAACCGCTGCAGCAGATGAGTTTAACGATAAAGTTGTAGGTAAATCTGGCAGTCAGCTTAATGCTTACTGGTCTAAACTTGTATTTACAGGTAAAGGTACACCACCAGAGAAGTTAGGCTCAGATCAAGCTGTCATAGATTTTGTAGCAGCTAATGCTGATGCTATCGGCTATGTAGATAGCGCAAAAGTGAGTGGCAACGTAAAAGTAGTTGCGACCTTTTAACCGTTTAAATCGGTAAATTAAAAAACCACCAAATGGTGGTTTTTTTGTGCCTGTAAAAAGTTATATCAATTAGCTTAATTAACTAAGCTGTTAAAAATATGGGAAACGCGTTAATAAGCAAGGTAAAAGTTTGTTATCCAATTCATCAATGTAAATAGTACAGTTAGCGTCCAGTCTTGCACTTTAAAATGCTCTGTTATTGCAGGTCGGTAATACCTACTAGCCTACAAAACAAAAAAGCCTCCACTTGGAGGCTCTATTGGTGTAAATTTTACGTATATTACTCAATTCTAAATTTGGCTGTTGCATCTAGCAGGTTATCTGATAAGTAATGTAGATTTTTAGCTACATCTCTTACAGCTAGTAATGAATCCATGGTATCTTCAAAAGAAACATGCATATTAGAAACATTTTCTACAACCATGGCTGCAACCGATGTTTGCTCTTCTGTCGCTGCTGCAATCTGAGAGTTCATACCGTTTATTTCTAACATTTGCTCTGCTATTTTTTCTATTGATATACCTGTTTTTTCAGCCGCTGTTGCATTATCTGTAGCCATATCACGAGCAGAAGTCATGGCAGTAACCGAGTCATTAGCAGCCGTTGTCAGTGCTCCTAACAACTCTCTAATCTCATTTGTAGAATGAGCGGTACGTGATGCAAGCTCTCGTACTTCATCAGCTACTACCGCAAACCCACGACCATGTTCGCCAGCGCGTGCTGCCTCAATAGCTGCGTTTAGAGCAAGTAAGTTGGTTTGATCAGCAATTGAAGTAATTACATTCAATATTTGCGATACGTTTTTTGTGTCGTCCGCAAGTTTATTAATTGTTGTTGCCGCTTGGTTAATTTCATCACTCAATGTACGAGACGCATTTACTGACATTTGTACTTGTGTACGGCTTTGTTCTACTTCTTTTTCTGCTGTTTCAGCGGCGTGTGATGCATTTGCTGCAGATTGAGAAATATCACCCACACTTTGCTTCATCTCTTCCATTGATTGCTTAACAATTTCAGCATCTGTTGTTTGTTTAGTTGTTGCACGCTCTGCCTGCTCCATACCTTGTACTAATCGGGTAGAGTTTTCCATTAGAGGTTCACATACAGCAATTACTTCAAGTACGGTTTCTTTTAACAGCGCAATAAAAGAATTAAAGTTGATAGAAACTTGGCCAATTTCATCTTTAGAATTCACGGTTAACTGGGTACTCAAAGACCCTTTACCATTCGCTAATAAACTTAAATTATTTGCTGCATCACTTGCTGAAGAGCCAATATTCTTTGCTATCCATATAGCCATAAATAAAAGCAGCAATAAAGACACGATGGACACAGCAAGCATTAAAGTAAGTGCATTATCAGAACGCGTGTTAGTGCTTTCAACTAATTCAAAAAAACGATTATCAGCTTTTTGTTGCGCTGCTTTAAAGCTCTCTAAAACAGAACCATAAAGACTTGTTTTTAACTGGGCTTGCTGCTGGATTTTACTAAAGTCGGCAGTGCCATTTACCATTCCATTAGCAATGGTTGCTGAGATTTTTTCGTAGTCGGCTAATTCTTTCACTACATCATTACTAATGTAGCCATTACTTATCTGCTTAATTAGATTTATATTTGATTCAATTGTTTTGTAAGTGTCATCAGCTTTGGTTATTAAGTCTTGTTCACCAAATGTCACTGCTTGCGTGTAAAGCTCATCGAGTTTTTCTAACAGCCCTACATTCGCTGATGTTAACTTTACAACTTTATATGAAGAATTCCCCATTTCATCTAAAGAAGCTCTATTATCATCTATGGCAAGAAAATTAATTAATACCATAATTATAAAAGCAACAACTGCAATACATGTTATTGCATGTATTTTTTTAGTTATGCTTAGGTTTTGAAAAGAGAAGCCTGAAGCCATACTATTTACCTTTTTGAGTTATCTAAATATATTATCGGCTCAATACTGATAAGTGTGAGTTAAATTTGTAAAATTTCTAGTTTTTTTTTCATTTTAATCATTAATTAAGCTAAAAACTGAAATTAACACAAGTAAATTGACTTTATTGGGTACACGATGGGTTTTATGTTAAAAAGATCATCAAAAAATCTAAATTATTGTTATAACACAAACGTTTCAAGTGCAAAAAACAATCAAAGCAAATTTTAGGTATAAAAAAACCAGTAACATAATTGCTACTGGTTTTAAATTTGGTGCGGATGGGGGGACTTGAACCCCCACGCCCTAAAGCACTACCCCCTCAAGGTAGCGTGTCTACCAATTCCACCACATCCGCATTTTAAATTTTTGTTCGCTTGTTTTATCTGTTTGAGGTTAACAAATAGCTGAACAGTAAACTGTATTAGTTTGGTACGTCTGAGTTACTTTCTTTATTAGAAGTAACTGGAACATCTTCTTCAACCGGGACTACTGTTTCAACAGCAGGCGCTGCTTCTAGGTTTTCCCATTCATCAGTCTGTTTAATCTGACCTGCTGTTAAATTACCTAGAACAATACTCAACACAAAAAAGACTGTAGCTAGGCTTGTTGTTGTCTTTGTCATAAAGTTACCAGCACCTGAAGAACCAAACACAGTTCCAGAAGCGCCTGCACCAAATGAAGAACCCATATCAGCACCTTTACCTTGTTGGATTAAAACCATACCAACTAGAGCTAAAGCTACAACTAAATAAACTACTAATAAAATTTCGTACATCTTATACGGTCCCTTTTGCACTGTTACAGATCGCAACAAAAGATGCTGCTTTTAGACTAGCGCCCCCAATAAGGCCACCATCAATATCTGGTTGTGCAAATAATAATTCGCTATTTTTTTCGTTAACGCTTCCACCATATAAGATGGTAAGCCCTTGTGCTAAATCACTGTCTAAAGACGCAATTTTGTCACGGATAAATTTGTGAACAGCTTGTGCCTGTTCTGGCGATGCAGTCTTACCTGTGCCTATGGCCCAAACGGGCTCGTATGCTATCACAGAATCTTTCAGCGCTGCTACACCTAATTTTTTAATTACCGCATCTATTTGAGCAGCAACTACATATTCTGTTTGTCCACTTTCTTGCTCTGTTTCACTCTCGCCAACACAAAGAACGGGTACTAAACCAGCTGATTGAGCTCTAGCAAATTTATCAGCAATAACATCGCTGCTTTCGTTGTAAATACTACGACGCTCTGAATGGCCAACTAGCGCATAATTTACGCCAAGGTCTTTCAGTAGTTGTGCATCAACTTCACCAGTAAAAGCGCCTGGCGTGTTTTCAGATACAGTTTGAGCACCTGTTATGACACCGCTTGCAATCATTACTGAAACAAGTGGGAATGGAGGAAATAAAATAACATCTATTTCTGGTGATTTAATACTATTTATAGCATCCGACATATCTTTGACTAGCTCTATTGAGCCATTCATTTTCCAATTGCCAGCGACCATTGCCTTACGTATTGCCATTTTCCACTCCACATTAGAAAGCGGGCGAGATATTAACTTTTCTCGCCCAAAGTTACAAGAGGTTATTGTTATCAATCAGGTTGTTTGCTCATAGATTCGACAATCTCTGCAATCTTACGTGCACTGTCTAATACTATTTTTTCTTGTTCTGCTTCAACCATAACACGAACGACAGGTTCAGTGCCTGATTTACGGAGTAAAACACGGCCCTTATTACCTAAGTTTTGTTCCACTTCTTCGACTGCCGCAAGGACTTTTGGCGCCGTTGTAGGATCGGTACCCGGTGTATAACGCACGTTAATCATTTTCATTGGGTATTTTGTAAACCCGGCGCCTAAATCTTGAAGCGTTCTATTTTGTGCAACCATAGCAGCCAGCACTTGCAAGCTTGATATAATACCATCACCCGTTGAAATTAAGTCTAGATTGAGTACATGGCCTGAACTCTCTCCACCAATTTTCCACCCTTTTTGCTGAAGTAATTCCATTACATAGCGATCGCCAACTTTGCTTCTAGCAAACTCAATGCCTTTTGCTTTAAGTGCATTTTCAAGGCCCATATTTGACATAACAGTACCAACAACACCGCCACCTAAAATATGATCGTTCGCTGCCTGACAAGCAATTATATAAACTAAGTCGTCACCATCAAATACACGGCCATTATGGTCAACCATCATTACACGGTCGCCGTCACCATCATAAGCTATACCTACATCGGCTTTATGTTCAAGTACTTTGCGTTTTAACGTGTCTACATGAGTTGCACCGCATTCATGGTTTATATTTACACCATTTGGCTCACATGCATGCGTAATTACGTCAGCGCCGAGCTCACGCATGACTGATGGGGCAATATGATATGTTGCGCCGTTAGCGCAATCTACAACCACTTTTAATCCCTCTAAAGACAGCCCTTGTGGAAACTGACTCTTACAAAACTCAATATAACGTCCATCTGCACTTGCCAAGCGTGTTGCTTTACCTAACTTATCTGAGGCCACACAGGTCATTTGCTCATCAAGCATTGCCTCTATTTCGAGCTCTACAGCATCATCAAGTTTTAAACCTTGACCATTAAAAAATTTGATACCGTTGTCGTAATATGGATTATGTGATGCGCTTATTACAATACCGGCTTCAGCCCTAAATGTTTGTGCTAAATAAGCAACAGCCGGCGTAGGCATTGGGCCAAGCAGAACAACATCAATACCGGCGGCTATTAAGCCTGCTTCAAGGGCTGTTTCAAGCATGTAACCAGAAATACGCGTGTCTTTACCAATAATAACTTTTTTTGTTCCACCTTTTGATAGCACACGTCCTGCAGCCCAACCCAGCTTCATTGCAAATTCAGGGTTGATTGGCGCTGTTCCCACTAAACCACGTACGCCATCTGTGCCAAAATACTTTCTTTGTTTCATTCTATTATTCCTTTTATACACGCTTGGTAAACACCAAGTACATCTGCAGTTTCTTTTACGTCGTGAACACGAATTATTTTTGCACCATTTTGTGCGGCAATAAGTGCGCCAGCTAAACTACCGGCCATTCGTTCGCTTGTGTCTCTGTTTAACAGGTTACCTATCATCGACTTGCGAGAAAGCCCCGCTAATAACGGCAAGCCTAATTTATTAAAGTCATTAAACTTGGTTAAAATTTCGTAATTATGGCTTAATGTTTTTCCAAATCCAAAGCCTGGGTCAAGAATAAGCTGCTGAGCTTTTATTCCCATTACCTCACAGGCACTAACGCGACGTTTAAAAAATTCATTAATATCGCCCATTAAATCATTATATTGTGGAGATGTTTGCATACTTCGGGGCTGCCCCTGCATGTGCATTAGGCAAATTGCGATGTTTTCAAATTGTGCAACAACATTCAGTGCGTCAGGCTCTTGTAATGCGCGAACATCATTTACCATATCTGCACCAGCTAAAATAGCCTGCCTCATCACCTCAGCTTTACTCGTATCAACAGAAATAACACAATCACTCTGAGTACGTATTGCTTTTATTATTGGCACCACTCGTTCAAGCTCATCATCAAGGCTAACTGCCTGAGCACCTGGTCGAGTAGACTCACCACCAATATCAATTATTTTTGCGCCATCAGTTAATAACTGTAATGCGCGCTGCACAGCGATGCTGGGGTCTATAAATTTACCACCATCTGAAAATGAATCAGGGGTTACATTTAATATACCCATAATCACAGGCTCAATTAAATTTAGTTCTCGACCATTTGGTAAGTTAATAATGTTGTTCATAATGAGCCTTGTTTGCTTTTCAGAATTCAAACAAATCTAACTAAAAATTAGAGCGAAATTTAAACCGATACAAAAAAGCCCCGAAGTACGGGGCTTTTTGAGCATTTTAACGATTATTCAGCTTTGTCATCAACATTTGTTTCATCTTTTTTAGATGATTCTGTTGTTGATTGGCTTTCATCACTAACAGGCTCCTTTACAGAATCTGTTTGTGGTGCTTTAGGCTCATGACGGTCATGAGCATCGCGTGGCTCACGCACTGGCTGGCGCGCCATTAAGTCGTCAATTTGCTTAGCGTCAATCGTTTCATATTTCATTAACGCGTCTTTCATTGAATGAAGAATATCAATATTCTCTTTCAATATTTTTTCGGCACGTTCATAGTTTCGATCTGAAAATAAACGAACCTCTGCATCAATTACTTTAGCTGTATCATCCGACATGTTAGATGCACGACTACCGCCACCACCCATGTACATTTCGTTTTGATCTTCGGCGTAAAGTAGTGGTCCAAGTTTTTCACTTAACCCCCAATGTGTAACCATTTTGCGTGCTATGTCTGTTGCACGTTCAATATCGTTACTCGCACCGGTAGTCACTTTATCGGCACCGTAAATAAGTGCTTCAGCGATTCGGCCACCATAAAGGCTAGAAATCATTGATTCTAAAAGCTCTTTAGAATGGCTAACACGATCTTGTTCTGGTAAATACATAGTCACACCTAGCGCACGGCCACGTGGAATGATAGATACCTTATAAACAGGGTCATGCTCTGGCACCATGCGACCAACAATTGCATGGCCGGCTTCGTGGTATGCCGTCATTTCTTTCTCTTGCTCGCTCATCACCATGGTCTTGCGCTCTGCGCCCATCATGATTTTGTCTTTAGCAGCATCAAACTCAGCCATGTTTACAACACGTTTGTTACCACGTGCGGCATAAAGTGCGGCTTCGTTGACTAAGTTAGCTAAATCAGCACCGGAAAAACCGGGTGTACCGCGAGCAATAACAGCTGCATCAACGTTGTCACCTAATGGTACTTTACGCATGTGCACTTTAATAATCTGTTCACGACCGCGTATATCAGGTAAACCAACTTCTACTTGACGGTCAAAACGACCAGGACGAAGTAATGCCGGGTCTAATACGTCTGGGCGGTTAGTCGCAGCAATAACAATAATGCCTTCGTTACCACCAAAACCATCCATTTCTACCAGCATTTGGTTTAATGTTTGTTCGCGCTCATCGTTACCGCCGCCCATACCTGCGCCACGTTTACGACCTACTGCATCAATTTCATCGATGAAGATAATACAAGGCGCTGCTTTTTTGGCTTGTTCAAACATGTCACGTACGCGCGATGCGCCTACACCAACGAACATTTCAACAAAGTCAGAACCCGAAATTGTAAAAAAGGGTACTTTTGCTTCACCGGCAACGGCCTTAGCAAGCAACGTTTTACCTGTACCTGGCGGTCCAACCATAAGTACACCCTTAGGTATACTACCACCTAATTTTTGGAATTTAGACGGGTCGCGTAGGAAGTCCACCAATTCGGTAACGTCTTCTTTTGCTTCATCACAACCAGCAACATCAGCGAACGTAGTTTTGATTTGGTCTTCGCTCATTAGACGTGCTTTGCTTTTACCGAATGACATAGCGCCTTTGCCGCCACCGCCTTGCATTTGACGCATGAAGAAAATCCACACACCAATAAGCAGTATCATCGGGAACCAAGAAATAAATATGCTTGCTAAAAATGATTGTTCTTCAGGCTTTACACCTTTCACGTTTACATCACTTTTAAGTAAGTCATTTAAAATGTCTTTGTCGTAGATTGGCATAATGGTTTGAAAGCGCTCACCATTATTTTTAGTACCTGTGATTGTTCCACTGGTGCTCTCGATTGCCACTTCTTGTATTGAGCCATTTCGGGCATCTTTTACAAACTGACTGTAACTTGTTTGACGGTCGATTTGCTCGCCACCATTAAAGCTCTGAAAGACTGACATAAGCACAACTGCAATGACCAGCCATAGTATTAAATTTTTCGCCATATCGCTCAAGGGGTTAACCTCTTGTATCCAATTAATTTAAATTCAACTAAACGCCAAGCAACTGTACTACAGTTTGTATCCAGTCGCTACTATATATACTTCCCGAGAACGGGCACGTGAGGCATCAGGTTTGCGTATTTTCACTGCTTTAAAACTATTACGTACTTCCTGCAAGTATTGATCAAAGCCTTCGCCTTGGAAAACCTTAACAATAAATGCACCATTTTTCTTTAGAACTTGATTACACATATCTAGCGCAAGCTCAACTAAATACATACTTCCAGCTTGGTCCACTGAGTTATTACCACTCATATTCGGTGCCATGTCAGAGAGTACCACATCAACATTTTTTCCATCAATGCGTTTTAATAAAGCATCTAACACGGCTTCTTCACGAAAGTCACCTTGTAAAAAATCAACACCCGCTAAAGAGTCCATAGGTAAAATATCACAAGCAACAACTTGCCCCTTGTCACCTACCTTCTCGGCTAAATACTGTGACCAACTACCCGGAGCAGCCCCTAAATCCACCACAGTCATACCTGGGCGAAGTAACTTATCTCTATTTTGTACTTCATCTAATTTAAAAACCGCTCTTGAACGCCAGCCTTTTTTTTGCGCTTCCTGAACATATTTATCATCAAAATGTTCTTTCAACCATCGCTGTGAACTGGCTGACTGTTTTTTATTTGTCATAAATTACACGCAACTAATTAGTAATATTCTCTAGATGGCGTTAGAATACCCTTAATTCAAGCCATATTCAGCAAAATTTGTATAAACATGACATTATCAAATAAACAAAAGCAGTTTTTAAAAGGCGAGGCACATAGCCTTAAGCCTGTAGTTTTACTAGGTTCTAACGGTTTAACCGAAGGCGTAGTGATGGAAATTCAAAGTGCACTAGAAATTCACGAATTAATCAAAGTTAAAGTACCAACTGACGATCGTGAAACCAAAGCGCTTATTTTTGAAGCAATCGTTCGTGAAACAGGTGCGACAAAGCTTCAAACAATTGGCCACACTATTGTGCTTTATCGCCAAAGCCCTGAGAAAAAAATTCAACTGCCGCGTAACTAATTTACTTCCTGAGTAAATTATTGCGCTTAATAAAAAAACCAGCTATAGGCTGGTTTTTTTATCATTTATTTAGCCCTGAATTCTAAAAAGTAAAATTCATTTCTAAGTCTTTGAGTAAATATTTAATTTCTGCATGATGCTTTTTTTTGCTTAACAAAAAATAGCGTGAAAACTGCATTTCACTCATTGGTTCTATTTTTTCACTTGAAAGCAATGTTGCAAGTTCTGGAGTTGTATTGCTATGACCAATCACAGCAACTACGCCATTCAAAGACACTATCTGGTTTTTTAAATCTGCCAAATCTCTAGCATTGTAAATCTTTATTTCAGAATCAAAATGCGCAGCAAGTGGGCCTGCTGTTTGTAAAGTACGTTTATAGTTACTACTAAATACATGTACTTTATCAAATTGCTTAAATAATGTGACTAGCTGCTCTGCCCGTTTATAGCCTTGCTGAGTTAACGCTGGGTTTTTACCCGCTAGTTTTTCACTATGGCGAAAAAGGTATATTTTTTCTGGAGCCGAAAATACATATTGGCTATTAAATAAAACTGCACATAAAAAAATAAAAACACCGTATTTTACTTTCATATTGTCTGCTCACGTTTGTACTTCAATAAACGATTAATAAACTCGGTTGTTAACTCATTAATTAACCCTGTCTCGGCGTTTAACACTAAGCTAAAGCCAATATTTAAATGGGGGAATACCACCAAATCACTTCGGTATCCTTGCACCCAACCACTATGATAATACAAGGTTTCATTATCGTAATTGTATACTCGCCAGCCTAAGCCGTAATAAGCTTCGTGTAACTGTTTTTTCCACACCCTGCGGTACATTTCTTTTTTAGTGCGTGTATAGGGCCGAGTTTGTTTAGACAAAGCATCGAGTGACAACACTTCAGGATAGTGGCCTAATTGCGCCTTTAACCAGATAGCCATATCGCTTGCACTGGCATTAACACCAGCTGCGGGTCCAACTTTGTAGTAATTTTTTTTCAGCTTTGCAGTGTACCAACGTTTTTTTCCACGTACGTGCGGTAAAGCGTAATTACTATCAACCACCATGGCTTCATAACCCAAGCTAGCATCAACCATATCAAGTGGCTGAAAAATGCCTTCATTTAGCCATTGTGAATAATCTTTATTTGTACTTTTTAAAATAACATCATCAATTAAACTAAACATGACGTTTTGATAACCGTAGCATATACCAGGCTCGCAAATAGGTTTAACCGTCACTAACTTTTGTACTATATCGGGATAATCCATTCGCGACTCAATTAAATTGTCATATGCGTTTGGCACCAAGCCGCTAGAATGGCTAAGTAAGTGATAAACTTTTAAGTTTTTTTCGTATTCTGTGCCTATAAAATCAGGTAAGTAATTACTGACGGAGTTATCTAATTTTATGAGCCCATCACTAGATAATTTTGCAGCCAGAGAGCCTGCAAATGTTTTAGACACCGACGCCAGTCTAAAACGAGTGTGAACATTAACCTTTTGACCATTTCGGGCTTTTGTTCGTCCGACCGCATGGATGTAATCACTATTGCCTAAATTAACTATCGAAAGTGCAGCTCCTGGAATGCCTTTACTCGTGAGTTTTTTTTCTGCGTAACGGCCATACTTTTTTACAAAACTATCCCAATTTGGGTCTTGCTGCGCTGCAAAACTAACGGTTGCATACACAAAACACACTGCAGTTAAGCAATACTTTAAAAGTGGTAAGCGCTTCATTTTTTAATACTTTATCTTTTTAACTGCCTCTGTATGCATAATATCATGAACTTTTCTTTGGACTAACGTACAATACAAAAATTATTGTACTTTTTGTGGGTGTTAAGTATTTATGCGTTTTTTAGTTGTATTACTTTTTGTTTTATTTTCATCAGGTTGTGCCATTACCAAACAACCAGCAGAACCTTTGGCTATGCCGTTAAAGCCAGCATTAACAACGCAAACATATCAGCTTAAATACCAAACAGAGCATGCTTCACCAAAAGTGAAGTCGGTGCAATTGCCTGCACACAAAGTTTTACAAAATCAAACTGTAAAAATAATTACCGATAAAGCAAGTGTAACCGACACTCTACTATCGCAAATAAGCCAAGCACTTAACGATAAACAGCTTAAAGTTACGAGTAAAAATAACAGTGATTACACGCTGACTATTCAAAAGCTCGACTTAACATTTAAAGAAAACACACAGTATTCAATTGCCACACCTGAAAAGCCATTTGTCTTGTTTGAAAATATTGCAAAGCAATACCCAACGCAGCAATGTGCATCTATTTTTGCAGAAGTTAATATGCGTTTAACACACAAAGCGTCTGGTGATGTGGTGTGGTTTGCAACGTCTTCAATAGACAGCGCCAGCTTTCACCGAGAGCCGCTAATTTACAGCTTAAGTGAAGAACAAAGAATTACAAACGAACTAGAGGTTGTTGCATTTATCCACCAGCAAAACACAGAAGAAGCACGTTTAGCTAGAGTGGGTAAAGAGGTGAAAATCCCTGAGTATCAAATGCTGTCTAAATTATCTAGCCTAAGTAAGTTAAGTGGTCCGTGTAGCCGCACAGAAGTCAGTGCTCTAACACCTATGATGCAATTTTACTTAAGCAGTATCTTAATAGATAAAATTAAAGTTCAGTAAAAGTAACATTTGCTACATTTTTTTACAGATTAAGGGTACACCTTAACAATATACTACGCACTATAACAACAAATAATCAGGCTCAACGTGGATGAAATATACCTTACTTAACCGTACTCTTTTTAGTATTGTCTTGTTCAGTTTGGGCCTGATAGCGACCTCAGCCCAAGCAAGTAATCGTTATTATGCAGACAACACCCTTGAGCCAACTCAAGGCTTTGCATGGGACTGGAGCGCAGGGGCAAGTTATTTTGTAGAAGATACCTACCTAATCGGCACCAATGCCTACGACACCGATTTAGAGCTCGATTTAAGCCTTGCTGTATCCTACGACCGATTTTATCTCGACTTTGATCATAACCAACTCAGTGGCGGTCTTATTATCGGCTACAGTATCATTGATAAGTATGATTGGGGCTTGGACATACTAGGCACGAACACCCAAGCAGGCTTTGACGAAAAAGGGCTTGGCTTTTATAACAATGGTGTAATTGCAGAGCTTGATGGCATAAAGTCTCGTCGCTATGATTTTGGTGTTGGTCTTAGGCTTACACGTCGATTCGAAAACTCTCAAATTTCATTTGAATACCTTTATGATGTTTCTGGCGCCCATAACAGCTGGGTTGTTAACACCTTCTTTAGCCAAATTTTACCGTGGCGAAACTGGGAATTTAGATCCGGTGTTGGCGTAAGTGCTTATTCAGCTGATTTTACAAATTATTATTTTGGCATTGACCAAGAAGAAGTAGCCGAAAACCGACCTTTTTATGATGCACATGCAAGTACCAGCCTAATATTTGAATTTCATGCTGAATACCCAATAAGCCAAGATTGGGTTTTTCTAGCTGGCTTTCTTTCCACATGGTTTTCAGCAGAAATCGACGACAGCCCAATTATTTCTCAAGGGTATCAGCATAAAGCCAAGGTAGGCCTACGTTATGTTTTTTAGATGGTTTTGTTTGCTAATAATTTTCCCTGTATCAGCGCTTGCGCAATCTAGCGATACACAAAATACTTTAACCGCGGTTCCTGATACGTGCGTAGCTCTTCGTGAAGGCCGCGATTGTTATGCCGACGTTGTTATTACGTGGCACCAACCCATTATTGGTAATTATTGCCTACGCGATGCAACATCAAAATACATTATGCAATGTTGGCTCAAACAGCAACAAGGCACATTAAATTACGCGTTTGATTCTAAGCAAAGTATCGCATTTGAACTATTTGATAGTAATACATCAAAAATAATTGGCACTGCAGAAGTAAAACTTCAGTGGGTATATCAAAACAGACAAAAAAAGCGTCGCTGGCGATTATTTTAGCCACTGCATTAAGGATAATTTATGGATAATTACGGCACTATTTTATTAGTAGAAGATGATGCATCATTGGCTCAGTGGGTAGCCGAATACCTAACTGAACAAGGCTACACTACCCATGTTTGTCACCGAGGTGATGAAGTTGTCAGTCAGGTAAAAACCTTGAACCCAAACATTGTCCTACTTGATATTATGTTACCTGGTCAAGATGGCATTAGTGTTTGTAGAGAACTTCGTAGCTTTTATAATGCGCCTATTATTATGCTTACCGCACGTGATGAAGAAATGGATGAAGTTATAGGTTTAGAGGTAGGTGCGAGCGATTATATAATGAAACCGGTACGCCCGCGTGCTTTGCTGGCTCGTATAAAAGCAGCACTTCGTCAAAGCAATGAGCCCAATAAATTGGAAAAAGTAGAAAGCACAATTTCGGTCGGATCGCTTAATATCAATACCGAATCGAGAAACGTGAAATTTAACGGCCAAGACATTAATATTTCCAGTGCTGAATATTTACTCCTGCATTATTTGGCAAGTAATGCAGGCCAAGTTGTATCACGTGACGCGGTTTTTAAAGCCACTAAAGGACGTGAATACGACGGACTTGATAGAAGTGTCGATGTGCTTATTTCTGCACTAAGAAAAAAGTTTAGCGACGACCCACAAAACCCTGAAAAAATTAAGACAATTTGGGGGCGTGGTTACTTGCTCGTCTCTACTGCATGGTAACTTACAGCTGTATGCTTAAATGAAAAAGTTTTACATATCACTACTTGGCAGCGCACTGGTATCTATTGTGGTTTTAGGTTGGCTTATAGACGCCTTTAGCCAGCAAGCACACACCCCACAAGACGAATTTAGTGTGCAAAGCAAAATGATGATGGGGTTTAGTAAACAACTGGCAAATATTCCCACCTCTGAACGTGGCGCATATGTTAAGCAGCTAGGTGAAGAGTTTGATCTATCAATCGATTATAAACCTAATGAATCACTTGCTTTACCTCCTTCATTATTACTTCAAATGCATGCTGTTGGCGGATTGATTTTAGAAGATCAGCAAGGTTTTTATATGCTGTATAGCAACCAAGCGCTAAACCCCTTTCATATTTCTATGCGACTTAAAAAAAGCGCAGACACCGATAAACGAAATGATATATTTTTAACTTTGCTTTTTTATGCTGGCTTATGCATTTTAATGGGATTCATTATTGCGCCACTCGCTAAGCGACTAAGTGTACTCAATGAGGCTGCTAAACAGTTTGCATCAGGCAATACACAAGCCAGAATTAACGCCTCGCATTTCACGTATATAAGAGATGTAGAGTTAACGTTTAACCGTATGGCGAGCCAAATTGAAAAACTTGTCGCTGAAAATAAATTAATGGCATCAAGTTTATCGCACGATATACGCACCCCTATTGCCTGTCTTCGCTTTGGCTTAGATGCCGCCTTAGATACCCATGATGAGAAAAAAATAAAAACCTATTTAGAGCGTATGGAAAACGATTTAGATCACATGGAATCCATGCTTAAGAGCTACTTAGCGTTTGCAACACTTGAACAAAACGCAAACAAATTGACGTACTCTTCTACAAATATAAAGCATTACCTTGAAGACATTTTAGTTCAGCTTGCCCCAAAGTTAGAATCACAAATGCTAAGTGTTGACCTTAATAGCTCAACTGACATTATTGTGGCCGACCTTCATTGGTTAGCACGTGCAATTACAAACCTGCTGACCAATGCCTGCGATTTTGCCGAACAATATATCTACTTGAGCGCCAAGGTTCACGAACGCCAACTTATCATAACTGTTGAAGATGATGGCCCAGGGATTGCCCAAGAAAACTTTAAAAATGTATTAAGCCCATTTTTTAGAGAAGAAGATCATAGAAACCGCGCAGATAAAAGCTATGGCCTTGGCTTGGCTATTGTTGAAAAGGTCGCTGACTGGCATAACGGTACTATTTCTGTCAGCAAAAGTAAGCACTTAGGCGGAGCCTGCTTTACCCTTAGTATTACCCAGCATTATAAATCGTAAAGTATAAATTACGCGGTGTAATTAACATTTTTAAAACAAAATCAACCCATTAATTTTAATCTACTCCTAACATTTACTAAAAACAGCGCATTAATCACACCACTGGAAAACTAAATTATGTGGGATCAGCAAATAAGCACTTTTTATTTTTTTACATTTCCAGTAGATTGTCAGCGCCGTTAAAAAACAGAGAAGTATAATAATATGAGCGCAGTTAGAGGCGAGTTTAGTTCTCGCTTTGGATTTATTATGGCCGCCGCCGGCTCTGCCGTAGGTTTGGGCAACATATGGGGCTTTCCCACACAAACAGCCAGTAATGGTGGTGCCGCATTTTTAGTTGCCTATTTAGTGTTGGCTTTCTTTTTAGCTTATCCTGCGCTAATGGCCGAACTCATGATTGGTCGGCACGGGCAAGCTAACGCCGTCGTTTCTTTAACTAAAGTATCTAACAAACCTTGGCAAAAGCACTTTGCATTTATTGTCGGCTTTGGGGGTATTTTATGCGCCGGCTTTATACTTAGTTTTTATGCTATTGTTGCAGGCTGGATGCTCAGTGCAACAGCCCAACCTATCGCCGCCTTGGCCGGAGCTGACGCAGCATCAACCTGGCTAAGCGAGCAATCACTTACTCGCAACGTTATTTTTACCCTTGTTTTTATTGTTTTAACAATAGCAATCATTAGCCGTGGTGTTGAAAACGGTATCGAAAAATGGTCAAAGCGCTTGATGCCCGCTTTATTGGGTATTTTATTTTTATTAATTGCTTATGTACTGACTCAAGAAGGTGCAATGGAAGGGTTAAAAGCCTACTTGTTACCTGACTTTTCGTCTATTTTTGACACCCAGTTAATTGTGAGCGCCTTAGGTCAAGCGTTTTTCTCATTATCGCTTGGCACAAGCGTTATGATTATATACGGCTCGTATATTAGTAAAAAAGAAAACCTAGTCTCTCTCGGTGCATACGTAACGTTAATTGATGTGTTTATTGCCTTTGTTGCTGGTTTACTTATTATTCCTGCTATGTATGTAGCTCAAGCACAAGGTGTTGAGATATTTTCTGCCAGCGGAAAATTGCTCTCAGAAGATACTTTAGTATTTCAGGTATTACCCGCTTTATTTGATGGTATGGGCAGTGTAGGTTTATTTGTTGGCTTTGCATTTTTTGCCCTAATGAGTATAGCTGCGCTCACTTCGTCAATATCAATGCTTGAAGCACCTGTTTCCTATGCCGTAGAACGCTTTGCCTTGAAGCGCATTCAAGCAACGTGGGTCATTGGCGCCTTGATAGCAGTTGTTAGCATTACGATTGTGTGTAACCTAGGCGCATTATTTGGTTTAGTGATCACACTTACCACTAAGGTTGCGCAACCATTACTTGGCTTAATGTGCTGTATTTTTGTAGGCTGGATTTGGTATAGAAATTCATTACTACAAGCCATTCAACAGGGCAATCCCGAGGTACAAACTACGCTATTTTGGAAAATATGGCCTTGGTATACTAAGTTTGTGTGCCCTATCGCAATAGGTGCTGTGTTTGTCCACTCGTTATTAAGCTAACAACTCATATAAAAGCCCACACTTGTGGGCTTTTATATGAGTATAAATTTAACTAGCCTAGTTAATTTTTAGTATCATATCTTGATGCGGTATACCGTCCTCTAAATATGCATCCCCTGTGCACTTAAAACCAAATGACTCATAAAAGTCCAACAAATAGGTTTGCGCACCAATAACTATGTCCCGTTCAGGCCAATGCGTTTTACAACATGCTATTGCCTGCTCAACCAATTTACTAGCGATCCCCTTTCCTCTGTGATGCTCACTCACTAAAACACGCCCAATTGCGCTGTACTGTCCGTTTTTTTCATAACAGCGGGCGTAGCTCATTAACTGCATATTATCTAACGTATAAATATGTTGAGTAGTTTCAGAAGTATCAACATCATCCAACTCAGGGTAAGGGCATTTTTGCTCTACAACAAATACGTCTACGCGCCCTTTCATAATTGAAAACAAGGTATGAGGGGTCAGTTTATCAAATGGTTCACAGTTAAAATGCATGGTAATCCTTAAGCAAAAACCCAGCTGAAGCTGGGTTTAGTATCGCTATAGTACGAAATGAAAATAAAATTACATTCATCGCTGTACAGTATAAAAAGTATTAAGCGAATAAACGCTCTAACTGATCACATAACTGAGACAAGTTTACATGGTCATGTTCAATGGTTACATCAATATACCCATCGCCTCTAAATGCACGGTCAAGCTCAATTAAAACGTGAGTTTTGTGGGCTTCTGGTACAAATGACAACTCGATTTCTTGAATTCCAAATAAACTTCTGCTGTTAGGTTTATATTCAAGCTCTTGGTAACACCCTGAAACAGAAGCAAACGTAGAGGCACGTAAAAAACCTTTTTCAACATCGGCTTTAGATAAACTAAAACCTAATTTATCCATTGCCTGCATACACGTTTT
>NZ_NTLW01000113.1:0-11573 GCF_002632075.1 Pseudoalteromonas sp. ESRF-bin5
AGCATGGCAAAGTACTTAATTTATTTTCGTACACGTGCGGCTTTTCGTTAGCAGCAATGCAGGGCGGCGCTGATCACGTAATGAATATGGATATGAGCAAAGGAGTACTCAAAGTAGGTAAGCAAAACCATCAGTTAAATGGCTTTGACAAAGGCGTGAGTTACTTACCTCACGATATTTTAAAGTCGTTTGGTAAATTAAAAAAAGCGGCCCCGTTTGATCTGATTATTGTTGACCCCCCAAGTTTTCAAAAAGGTAGCTTTATTTTAACTAAAGATTACCAAAAAGTGCTTCGTAGGCTCCCTGAGTTACTTAATCAAACAACTAAATTGCTCTTATGCGCAAATAGCCCCGAGCTAACTGAGGATGCATTTAAAGCACTTATTGCTGAGCACACACAAGGTGCGATTGAATTTGTAGCGCGCCTTGCACCTACCGCACGCTTTATTGAAATAGACAGTGATAAAAGTTTAAAAGCGCTTGTCTATAAAATGTCACATTCGCCTGATTAAATGAAGCTCAGTAAACGACTGGCTGCGATTGATGCGCTGATCACTCGCCAGCAAAACACTATTTGGGATTGCTGCTGCGATCATGGCTATTTGGGAATGGCTTTGTTAAAGCGCTCAGCTGCGGATAAAGTCATATTTGTTGATATTTTATCCAATGTCATGGCCGACCTTGAGGCAACGCTTACACGTAACAAAAAATTAAGGACGCCTGGTGATAAAAAGCCTGAATGGCAGGTCTTGTGTCAGGACGTTGGAAGTATAAAGCTTGATGATGTAGCAAATCAGGTAGTGGTTATAGCGGGTATAGGTGGTGAGCTAGCGCTGCGTTTAGTGCAGCAAATAATAGCTAACAACTCGCCAGAGTGTGTAAAGCATGTTCGATTTATTTTATGCCCAATTCACCACACCTATTTACTGCGCAGTGGTTTATACACGCTTAATTTGGGTTTGCATAGTGAGCACATCATAAGCGATAAAAACCGTATATACGAACTCATAGAGGTTAGCTTTAAAAGCAACCAAACGGTAAGTAAAACAGGTGATGCCATGTGGGACTTAAATAATAAACAGCATACGGCTTACATTCAACGACTGTTAAATCATTATAATAAAATGCTCAATAAAGATGAGCTTTATTATCAAAAAGTTATAAGCGACTATCAAAGTCTATACGATAGTTAAAAAAGCCCAATTTTGTCGGGCGGCTGTGATCTAATTACATAACAAAACACGTAATGTAAGCACAGTTAATATCTTGCCCAGTGCGAGTTTATTTGGTTTATTTATGTCAGATAAAAATAGTCACCTAAATACGTTACTCAGTAACGACAAAAAATGGCAACATAGCTACGAGCAGCCAATTCCCTATGCGCCGCTTGTGCAATTAGCTAATAATAATTGGGTCGTTCCACAGCATTTTTTACGTTACAAACATACACTTGAAAGTGTAAATAAAGTGCTCGAAGGCATAGAGTTTTCAGCGCACTTTAGAGTTCTTGCTGCACAAAAAGGCGATGAAATATACCTACAAGTTGCAGTACTAAGCCCTGACAACTACAAAAAAAGCGGCCATCAAAATGCCGATAAAGCAAAAAAATTGCTATTTGGTAGACGCTGGATAGTAGAAGAAAACTTGCCCACTTCAGAACTTATTCAAACTGCTTTTTTAGCATTAAAAGTAGCGCGTGAGCACGAAGTGAGAGAGTTGTTTCAGTTAAAACAAAATGATGCAGTTAGCACACCGTTTAATAATCATCACGACTTACCTGTCATGGCGCAAAACCCTGAACTAGTCATACAAGCTAAGCACAATAATGACATTAATGATTTAATCAGCCGTATTGTTTTTGCTGACTCGACTGTTGAGCTTACCAGCCATCAAGTTATAAACGAGCAGCAACACTTGTATACAGTAAAGCTTCATTGCGACAACGCTCAGCTTAGTGAATTTAATAACAAAAAAATTGCGTTTTTAACTACGGGTTCGTCTACTAATCACTTTTTACATGGTTTTATTACAGCCTTAGTTAACACCAGCAACGACTACGTAAACGAGCAGTTTAAGTATCAAGGTTTTGCCCGCTTTAGTAAAAATGTGGCGGTAGAAAGTATTGGTAAATTAAGCATTGCAATGCGCTCACCAAATACAGTTGATTTGTGCTCAATGGGTAAGCAAGAAGCTAATCAATTAAACTTCGAAATAGACAGCGGGCGAGCACCTCAGGGGTGTGGACAAGCTATAGGTGGGTTTCTAGCAGCCCATGGAATAGAGCAACCAGAAAATGCCCATTTATACCCAAACTACCTTTAATAGCCTTAGCGAACAAGTAAGCGTTTAACAACGCTTACAGTTTGTTGATTTCTTGCTTAACGTTAAAGCTTGAGTCGGTCACAATGGCTTCGAGTGTTTGTACACGTTCTTTTAGTGCAACTAATTCTACTTTTGTTTCAGCAAGTTGTTTATGAGCATCGCTATTATTGTTTTGCATTTTATGTTTAAACTCTAAATGCTTTTTATACATATCGTAAACCACACCCGAACCCACAGATATAAGCACGATAAGTACAATCATCGTAGTACCAGACATAACTATATTCCTTTTATATTTTTATTTTTAAAGTATACGCTTTCTTCAATTTAGATAAAGCTGACAATTGTAACTTTATTTGTAAAGGGCGATGATTTGAAATCAATCAATTAACACTGTGACTATATACATGTGCATCAGTGCTTTTTGTTTGGTGTTCATACTTTATACAGTAACAGGGTTGTTTAATGTCAAATCAATCGCCATATAGTTACTAACACACTATTTTATAAACTAATTTTATCAGAGAGTTATTATGCTAAATAATAAAATACCTCCCGTTATAGTTGTTCTATTTTTTGCAGGCATTATGGCGCTTATAGCGCATTACAGTGTTATTGACTTTACTGTATTTGTTGCCTATTTGGCGGCAAGTTTAGTTATTATTGGTTGTGCAAGCTGTGTTGCGGGTGTTGTGAGCTTTAAGCTAGCCAAAACCACAGTAAACCCCAATAAACCAGAACAGGCATCAAAATTAGTTACCAGCGGTATTTACCGAATTTCACGTAATCCCATGTATTTAGGATTTGCATTTATTTTAGCTGGGTGGGGTGTGTGGCTAAGCTCTGTTTGGGCAATGTTAGGTGTTATTGGGTTTATTGGCTATTTAACGTTGTTTCAAATAATGCCAGAAGAACGTGCGCTTACTAAATTATTTGGTGATGAATTTACTATCTATAAAGCTCGCGTAAGGCGCTGGCTATAGAGTCTGAAATGCCGTGTAATTAATTTACTATGCAATAAAAAAGGCTATGTAACATAGCCTTTCTCTTTTATTTATGTGTTGCTTATTCGTATTCTAACGGATCTGTAATATTGTTTAGTGCAAATGCTTCTAAACGTTCTTGGCACGCACCACACTTACCACAGGCCTTTTCACGGCCGTTGTAACATGTCCATGTTTGGCTGTAATCTAAACCCATTTTAATACCGTCAGTTAAAATATCAATTTTGGTGTTATTAAGATATGGGCTAAAAATTTCTACTGCATCGTAGTTTGCAATACGACATACATCATCCATTTTTTGCACAAATTCAGGACGGCAGTCGGGGTAAATAGCATGATCCCCAGAATGAGCACCGTAATAAACTTGGCTTGCTTTTAGTGATACGGCATAACCAACAGCCAAAGAAAGTAAAATCATATTTCGATTTGGCACTATTGTGCTTTTCATGCTTTCTTCTTCGTAGTGGCCTTCTGGTACATCAATGTTATCGGTTAATGATGAGCCACCAATAAGCTGATTAATAGCTGAAATATCAACTATTTTGTGTGGCACATTGAGTTTTTCACACACATTCGCTGCAACTTTAAGCTCTTTTACATGACGCTGACCATAGTCAAACGAAAGGGCATATACATCATGGCCTTGTTGCAGGGCTTTATTTAACACGGTGAACGAGTCCATACCGCCGGAATAAATAACAACTACTTTTTGCGTCATATCTGTTTTGCTCTTAGTTTTAATAGAGGTTTATATCAGGGCGCGATATACTACACGGCCGCAGCTTAAATAACAATTTTTGCACAGCGCTTTTTCGTCTTTAATAGTAGCAATGTTGCTGCTAGGTAGTAAGTGAGATCTCTTTTGTACAAAATTAATGAAGTGTTTGAAACCATTCAAGGTGAAGCAAGCTTTACTGGCACACCCTCAATATTTTTACGCCTGCAAGGTTGCCCTGTAGGGTGTTCGTGGTGCGACACAAAACAAACATGGGATGTAGACAACGTATACAAAGTGTCTCTTGACGAAACCGTAGAGAAAAAAGCCGACTCAGATCATTGGGCCGATGCCAGCGCCGAGCAAGTACTTGAGCTGTTTAAATCACGTGGCTATACCGCAAAGCACGTAGTAATTACTGGTGGCGAGCCATGCATGTTCGATTTAAACCCAGTATGTAACTTATTACATGCACAAGGCTTTACTACACAAATAGAAACCAGCGGCACGTTTGAAATACTTGCCCCTGAGCAAACATGGGTTACTGTATCGCCTAAAATAAACATGCGCGGCGGTTATGAAGTACTTACCAGCGCCATGAAACGCGCCAACGAGATCAAGCACCCAGTAGCGATGCAAAAGCACGTAGAAGAGCTTGAAGAATTATTTTCTAAAACAGGTGTTAACCCAAAGCTTGTTTACTTACAGCCAATTAGCCAAAAAGTATCAGCAACCAAATTAGCAATCGATACCTGTATTGCCAAAAACTGGCGCCTATCAATACAAGTACACAAGTATTTGGGAATTAGTTAATGCGCAAAGGCGGCTTTAAGTGGTTAGCTGTAAGCGATAAGCTGCTCTGCGTTAAGTTATATTCTGTAGATAAAAGGTTGGGTTGAGTGAAACGAAACCCAACACCACAACCCTAATACTAACTCCATCTTCTTTATAGCAACCCCCATAATTGATTAATTAAACACGAAGGGCGGATAAGCGAAGCGCCATCCGACAAGGCTAGTTAATTTCTTCCCCGCAGTGATAGCACTTATTTGTTGGAAGGCGATAGCCTTTAGCCGATTGCATTACTTGGTTTTTCTTACACTTTGGGCAGAAGTAATTAATAACATTAACAATTAGTACGATTGCAAAAATAAAACCGCCAATATAAAACGGGTTTGCATAAAACTGATTACTTGCCGGCGAAAACTGAAACCCAATAATACATGTAATTAAAGCCACTAAATACGCTTTAAATTTAACTGCCTTTTTCAAATTTTAATCCTTATATTTTGTTTTTTATCCAGCCAATACTGAGTATATATCGGTTACCTTTTTCTACCTTTGATACTTGGTGCTTGCTGATATCAGGGCGAAATAACTTGATCCGTTCTGTTTCAAATATGAGGCTAGAGCAAATAAACTCTCCGCCTATATCCGCTTTTTTTAACACAATATTTAGTCTGTAATGCTGACCATCCTTAACAAGATCAGTGTGCGGTGGTATTTCACTTCCTTTTGGGAACTTTAATAAATACACATCAAACTTTATGGGCCAAAATGCACCACAAAGCAGCATTTTATCATAGCCCGATTTTTGCCTGCCTCGTGACCACCGAAATAGCTTTTTTACAAAAGACATACACACTCCTTGATTTAGAGACTTTAAATCGCGCTTTTAACTGTTGCTTAAAGCATTATGCACATTGAATATGAACACTTTAGGGCTTATAAATTACTCAGCACCATCTGTTTTATTTTATGAGCTTTAACGAAGTGATCTAACTGATGAGTTTGAATCCACCAAGTAGCAGCTTCCATTAAAAGTTCAGGATTGTTGTTTTTATTAGCAAAAAAAGCATAGAAAGACAGACCTACATTATCACCTTTACTGGCAATTTTTTTATCACATACTTCAATTATTTTAGTTCTTAATTCTTGTCTCATAAATAAGTAACCTAATAGAGCGTATTGGTGAAAACAAAAAGGAACAAACTTTAACTTTAAATTCAAAACGAGCAGTTGTTTATTTATTTTTCGAAGATGCTTTATTTAACCACGTTATTTAGTAAATAACATAAAAAAGCGCTGCTCTAGGGCAACGCTTTATGTATTTTTTTGGTCGTAGTTAGCGAGCTTATTCTGCCGCCAAATAATCAAGCACCACTTGGTGATGATCTTTGGTTTTGAATTTATCAAATAAGTGTTTAATTTTACCGTCTTGGCCTACTAAAAATGTAAGGCGGTGAATACCGTCGTATTCTTTACCCATGAACTTTTTGTAGCCCCATACACCAAATGCTTCAGCAATGGCGTGATCTTCATCGGCGAGTAAATCAAAGTTAAGCTCTTTTTTAGTTTCAAAGTTTTTAAGGCGCTTAATTGGATCTGGGCTAATGCCTACAACACAGGTGTTAAACTTAGCAAGCTCGGCTTGTTGGTCGCGCAGGTTTTCTGCTTGCACGGTACAACCTGGTGTAGACGCTTTAGGGTAAAAGTACACAAGTACTTGTTGCTCTTTTAACAATTCACTTAATGTGATTGTTTCGTCGTTTTGGTTTTGTAAGCTAAAAGCGGGTGCTGTATCACCAGCTTGTAATGGACTAATTGTGTTCATGCTATTTCCTTAACGAATGCGTTTAAAAATATAATCTACGTTTAGGGTATGAGAAAGGCTCTCAAAACTAATTTTAAATTTATCTATGTCTACATCTATGGGGATATTAAATTCTACTTCACAGCGCATTTTAGTGTCAGTTTCTTCATTAAACGTATCTGACTTTAAAGAGCAAATGCTGATGTGGTTATCGGCAAAAAAGCGTGTCACTTTGCTTAGCGTACCAGGGGTATCTATACCCGTGTATTCTAATGTGTAACCGGCGCAAAACTCGCTAGGGGTATGGCTGGTTGTGCGTTTCATCATGGTTAACAAGCCAAGTTCCATTGCTTTGGTTGGTAACACATGTTCAATTCGGCTAATGGCCGACATATCGCCCTGCAATAACATTATAAAGGTAAACTCGCAGCCTAAAATGGCAATGCGGCTGTCAATAATATTGCAGTGACAGTCGCTGACTAGTTGCGTCAGTTCACTGACAATACTAGGCCTGTCTTCGCCGATAGCAGTTAACACAATTTGATGATTTGAAAATGCAGTCATGGGTTAGAATACCTAAGTTACAAGGGTTATAACAACGCAATGGATAACACTACTAAATACACTCGAGGACTTGCTCGGCGGCGAAGTTTAACACAAAACAGTGTGTAAACTACAATGCGGGCTAATTAAGCGCGTTTAAAGTACGGTGTTTCTTGTTTTTACTAGCACAGGAAAGTACCATAGTTAAAATTTGCTTATTTGCCCTTAGTTTTTTCTAAGTTGAGGTGCTGAACTTTATTGCAATTAAGCAGCCAAATAAAAATGTAAAGTTAATATTGATTTTACACTGAACCAAATCGGCATAACCCACTCATATATTTGTTAAAACAATTAAAGGGTATGCTAAGGAGAATTATCTGTGCAGTATTGGATCCCAAAAGCACTTGCAGTAAGTGTATTGGTAAGTTTATCAGGGTGTAGTGTATTTGTTAACGATGCGCATAATGAACGTAATTACCGCGCGCACGAGCCAATAAAAGCGCCAGCGTCTTTATCTCAGCCGGCTCAAGATCCAGTTTATAAAATGGAAGTAGGTCAATATAACAATAATCCAGACGCAACCAATTATCGTCCACCAGCTCAAGTACTCACTGTAGCAAAAGGCAGCTGGGTCGAAGAGGCTGATAATTTAGCACGCGTATATTTTGATAAAAACGATGGCATTGTTGATTTAGATGACTTTATTTGGGATTCAATTAAAGCTGTTTTAGCTGAAAACAACACCGCTACTACCAAAGAAGATAAGCTACTTGGCATTATTGAAACCGATTGGTACGCAATTATTAAAACCGAAGAAAGCTGGTTGTGGGGCGATGAAAAAAACGATGACCTGCAACGTTTTAGATTTTCTATTGAAAAAAAATCGCATGAACGTACAGCCTCTTTACGTGCTGAGTTAATCGATTTTAAAGGTGATACAACACTTACAGACTTGCTTAAACAGCAATTAGAAGTGCGTGCACTTAACCAAGTTATTACTGAATTTGATTTCCGCTATCGCCAGCTTGAAGTTGATATGCGCAAGCGCCAAGGTATTATTTCTTTAGAAATGGGCTTTGACAATAAAGGCAATGCAGCGTTGGTTACTGAGCAATCTTACGATGCGGTATTTGATCGTTTTTCAGGCTTTTTAGAGCGTTTGTCGTTTACTATTGTTGAAATAAACCAAGATACAGGTTTAATTACAGCTGACTATAAAGCACCAGAAAGCAGTATGTGGGATTCGATTTGGGGCGACGATGTTGCGCAATTACCAATAGATGAAGGCCAATACCAAATTTTAGTGAGTAAAACTAAGCAAGGTGGCACAAGCTTAACCTGGATGGACGATAAAGGCGAAACGCTAGAGCCAGGTACCATGAATGGTTTACAGCAAGCACTAGAAGCAGCACTTATTAAGCGCGGCATTAAAATATAAATAATAATACTTTTTGTGGTTTTTATAGGTTAAAAATATGTCTCAATTATCAACTTCACCTCAGTACGATTGGCGTACTTGGTTTGCGTTCCTTGTGCCTTCGCTAATTGGTGTGTTTTTGTTCATGACGCCGGTGTCGAGCGGTGAAGCAATGACCATTCCTATTGCAATGATGGCCAAAGCCATGCAAGTATTTTTTGCAGATACAGCACAGGCCATTATTACTGCCATAATTTGTATAACGGGTGTGTTTTCACTCATTGTAAGTGTTTTTAAGCCTCAAGTGATTTGTAAAGTACCACTGTTAAACCACTTATTTAATGTTAGTTGGATTTGGTTGCTTACGCGTTTATTTGGTACTGCATTTGTACTAATGACCTTTTTAGGCGTGGGGCCGCATGCGATCACGTCTGAAAATACAGGGGCACTCGTGTTAAACGACTTACTTCCTGTGTTGTTTTCGGTATTTATACTGGCAGGACTTTTACTTCCTTTGTTACTTAACTTTGGGTTGCTTGAGTTGGTAGGTACGTTATTAACTAAAGTAATGCGCCCGTTATTTGGCGTTCCAGGGCGAAGTGCCGTTAACTGTGTGGCATCGTGGTTAGGTGATGGCAGTGTGGGGATATTAATGACTGCGCGCCAGTACGAAGATAAATACTACACACAACGCGAAGCCGCTGTGATTGGTACTACATTTTCTGCTGTTTCAATTACGTTTTGTTTAGTGGTTATTGGCCAAGTAAAGCTTGAGTATTTATTTGCTCCGTTTTATTTAACGGTGTGCTTGGCAGGTATTACTGCTGCTATTATTGTGCCGCGCTTGCCACCGCTTAGGTTTAAAAAAGATTTACTTATTGATGGCTCAGAGCCTGATGCAAACGCTGAGCTGGTACCTGAAGGTAAATCATTAGTGGGTCATTCTTTAGATATTGCGCTGGCCAAGGCAGATAAATCGCCGGGTATAGTGGGGACGTTAAAAGAAGGCGTACACAACGCACTTGATATGGTATTTGCTGTATTACCTGTTGTTATGGCCGTGGGTACATTTGCATTAATTATTGCAGAATATACGCCGCTTTTTCAATATTTAGGTATGCCGTTTATTCCATTTTTAGAATTGTTGCAAGTGCCTGAAGCTGAGGCTGCAGCACAAACAATCATGGTTGGTTTTGCCGATATGTTTATCCCTTCAATCCTTGCAGCTGGGACTATTGAGAGTGATGTAACACGCTTTATCATTGCCGCGATGAGTGTGACTCAGCTTATTTACATGTCTGAAGTGGGGGCGCTGCTGTTAGGAAGCAAAATTCCAGTAAACATTGTTGAGCTGTTTGTAATATTTATTCTCAGAACACTTATAACATTGCCGATTATTTCGTTAATGGCACATTGGCTTGTTGGTTAAGCTTATCTTTTAAATTAAAAGCCCTGATTTATCAGGGCTTTTTTGTGTCTTGTTTGTTTTTTAAGTGCGAGTCTGACTTTTTAAATTCCATATTAGCACTGTGTTTTATTAAGGCAATATTTCCTATTACAACACCAAATACCATCACCACAATGAGGATTACTTGCCATGTTTGCATTTTAATTTCTCAGTTTTTGTTTGCTGATTATTTTACGTTTTTAAATAGTAATTACCAGCAAACAAATCAGAGAGTATTAAAATCGCTTGGCAACCGATAAGGTCATAAAATCAAGGCCTGGATTGGGCTTTTGAAACCCCGCATTAGAATAATGAATAATTCGCAAAGCAATGTTTGTATCGCCTAAGTCGGCAACGAGTCCAATACGATCTTCAAATTGATAATGGCTACTTAAATTTTTACCACCAAACTGTGTTTCGTCAATAAGTGAAACACCAATGCCTGCTTCAACATAAAACGGGGTGTTATTAAAACTAAACGCTGGAAACTGCAATACAGGCGATACCGCTAATACCAAGTTGGATTGTGAGTGGTGGCTATGCGCAAATTCCCACAGGTTTACACTGGTTTCGATATAAAAGCGGGTATCTCCAACTAAGTTTTGCATTTTTGGCATATGGTATTGATAAGCTAATTTTATTCCATTTATATTACCCGTGCCTTTAAGTACGTCGACTGCGTAGCCATGGTTTGATTGCGCTAATGCTGTGGTATTAATAAAAAGTGAGGCGATTAATAAAATAAGTATTCTAAAAAAGGATTTCATAGCTGCTCGCTGATAGTTGGTTTATCGAAAAAACAAATGATGAGGGTGGGCAGGTTATAAATTCAAGGCGAGAGAAAATGGGGATGTATACGGTGTGTTAATAGGTTTTATTAACTTATTGAAATTTAATTACTTAATTTATTGGTGCTTTTTGGGCATTAATAAGTTGCTTATTTGTGCCTTTTTTATTGCGTATTAATGACGTAAATTAGCCTTATCTTAATCACACAAACAAAAAATATTATGAAACTTATTAAACTATTTTTAATTGCTACCGCATTTTTAAGCACATCGCTTTATGCACAAGCTCAGCAATCACCAGATATACTTTTAGAGTCTGTAGCAGACACCCTTTTTGCTGATATAGGTAAAGTGAACAGTAAAGGTAATGCCAGTAAAAGTGAAATGTCGGGAATTGTTGAAAAACGTTTAATGCCACATATTGATATTAAGTTTGTGTCTTTTAAACTATTAGGTAAACACATTAAAGGCATTGAGCGCCAACAAGCTGTTGATTTTATTAACGCGGTTGAGCATTACTTAACTGGTACATATGCCGGTGCATTAATGAAATACACAGGCCAAAAAGTGGTTTTTGAACACAATAATGCACAAAGCGATTCAGAATATGCCACGGTTAATACGCAAATTATAGAGCCTAACGCCCCCACAATTGATTTAAGCTTTAAGTTACGCCTAGGTAAAGATAACCAATGGAAGGTGTATGATATTGTAGCCGAGGGTATTTCGCTTTTAAGTGCTAAG
>NZ_NTLW01000142.1:0-8741 GCF_002632075.1 Pseudoalteromonas sp. ESRF-bin5
TGTAATCTTGCCATTGCTATTTACTTTATACAATTGCTTTACGAAGGTATTTACTAATAACACGGTATGCAATGAAGCATTAAACCAATGCGGATAGGAGACCTGTTATTTCGATTAAAGAATTCAATTTTATTTCGCTGACGTTATTAACCACAGAAATCTTGATATAGATCAATAAAGCATTCAATTCATCGTCAATATAAACATAATCGAGCTTTAATTTTGCTTTGTGTAAATAACTGAATATACTTCAGTTAATTAAAAAGGATGATAGTGAATGCAATGCACAGTAATAAAACATTAATTAATGAAGAAGTTCATTTTGATGAGTCACAAGAGCTTGTTTCAACAACCGATTTACGCGGTGTTATTACCTACGCTAATACAGAATTTTGTACAGTTGCTGGTTACTCAATACAAGAGCTTGTTGGCAAAAATCATAATATAGTTCGCCATCCAGATATGCCCAAAGCGGCTTTCAAAGAAATGTGGGAAACATTAAAACAAGGTCATTCTTGGCGCGGCATGGTCAAAAACCGCTGTAAAGATGGCCGTTACTATTGGGTTGACGCTTTTGTTACGCCAATTTTTGAACATGGCCAGCTGGTTGGCTACCAATCAGTAAGAACAAAACCGAGCCAAACGCTCAAAAACAAAGCGCAAAGCTTATACAACACCCTTAATGCTAATAAATCATTATTTAGTATTCGCGAACAAACCGGAGTAAGGCAGGGTATCACCATCGCATGTGTCTTACTTTGGTTGATAAGCTCTGCAGTATTTGCCCCAATGGCCATTACTTTACTTAACGTTATTGTTTGTATATTGGTAATCGCCCTAAATTACGATGAGCTTGTTGCAACCCCAAAAATATTGCGCGAGCATAAAGCTAAATCGGACTCTGTTTCTCGCTATATATACAGCGGTACCACAGCCCACAGCGTTAGTGACTTCAAAGAACAACTGCTAAATGCCAAGTTGCGAACTGTTCTTGGGCGAATGAAAGATTCAACTCTTAATTTTAATAGTATTGCGACTAATTTAGACAAACAATCAACACTTACAGAGCAAGGAATTGCTTCTCAGGGTGAGCGCTTGGAACAGATTGCATCTGCGATGACTCAAATGGGATCGACCATTGGCGAAATTTCAGTAAACACAGCTGAAACGGCAGATAAAGTAAACGCAACGCATAGCAGTTGCTCTGAAATCAAAATACACATTGCTGATAATAGTAATATGATTTCTGAACTAGCAGTGCAAGTTGAGCATGCAGCAACCACCGCAAGTAGCTTGGCCTCAGAAGCTGATAAGATTGGTCAGGTAATGAGTGAAATAGAAGGTATTGCAGATCAAACAAACCTACTTGCACTTAACGCAGCAATAGAAGCAGCTAGAGCGGGTGAGCATGGCAGAGGGTTTGCTGTCGTTGCCGATGAAGTAAGAACTTTATCGTCTCGTACACAAAGTGCTACAACACAAATTCACAGCTCAATAAAAGAAATACAAGATACTTTATTTAGCTGGTCAAAAGTGATGCAAGACACAAAAGAGCAAGCCGATAATTGCGTTAGTACCACAGAAAAAACGCAAGTGGAGCTAGAAGGTATCTTTTCTCAAATTAGTGAAATATCGCATTTAGCCATTCAAATATCGTCTGCAGCAGAAGAGCAACAAATGGTGAGTAACGATATCAGCAACAATGTGACTGATATTAAAGCCTTTGGCGATAACAATTTGAGTTTAAGCTTTGAAGTAGCTAAAGGTGCAGCAGAACTGGTTGAAGGCTCACGAAAAGTAAATGACTTGCTATTAACTTTTAAAGTATAAACATTATAGGTTGAAAAACCGCTTAGTTTCAGGAGATAGGCAACTAAGCGGTTTTTATAATTATTTACCGGCTAGTAAATACTAACCCATCACTGCCAGCATCAATAACAATGACACATCCCGGAATATAATCACCATTAAGTAACTTTTGCGCCAACGGATTTTCAATTGTTTGTTGAATGGCCCGCTTTAATGGACGTGCGCCGTATACAGGATCAAACCCACTTGCAGCAATAGTATCGAGCGCCGCATCGCTAATTTCTAGTAAGTACCCCATCTCAGTTAAACGTTCACGTAACTTCATTAACTGAATATCAGCAATTTCTTTAATGTGCTGATTCGCTAGCGGATGAAATACCACGGTTTCGTCAATGCGGTTTATAAACTCAGGTCTGAATTCACTGATCAATACATCCATTACTTTTGATTTAAGTGTTGCGTAATCATTATTACCCGCCTGCTCTTGAATAATATCTGAACCTAAATTTGAGGTCATGATGATCACGGTATTTTTAAAATCAACAGTACGCCCTTGTCCGTCGGTTAACCTACCATCATCAAGCACTTGTAATAAAATATTAAACACATCAGGGTGTGCTTTTTCTATTTCATCAAGCAATATGACCGAGTATGGCTTACGGCGAACAGCTTCTGTTAAGTAGCCCCCTTCTTCATACCCTACGTACCCAGGAGGCGCACCTACTAAACGGGCAACAGAATGTTTTTCCATAAACTCAGACATATCGATGCGCACCATGGCATCTTCTGTGTCAAACATAAACCCAGCAAGGGCTTTGGTAAGCTCTGTTTTACCTACGCCTGTTGGCCCTAAAAACAAAAATGAGCCAATCGGTCGGTTTGGATCAGCAAGCCCAGCTCGGGAGCGACGAATAGCGTTAGACACCGCAACAACGGCCTCGTCTTGCCCTATTACCTTACTGTGCAATCTATCTTCCATTTGCAGCAGTTTTTCACGTTCACCTTGCAGCATGCGTGACACTGGAATACCAGTCCAACGAGAGAGTATCTCTGCAATTTCATCTTCGCCTACTTGGTTTTTAAGCAGTGTCATGTCTTGCATTTCGGCTTGTGACGCTAAGTCTAATTTGCGTTCAAGCTCGGGGATACGACCATATTGCAACTCAGACATGCGCTGTAAATCACTTGCTCTGCGAGCAACGTCTAAGTCGAGCCGAGCTTGCTCAAGCTCAGCTTTAATTACTTGCGTACCTTGCAGTGATGCTTTTTCTGCATTCCAAATTTCATCGAGTTCGCGGTATTGGCCGTCAAGATCGGTTATAAGTTCTTGCATTTCACTGCGGCGTTTTTGACTCGCCTCATCTTTTTCTTTAGCGAGAGCATTATCTTCAAGTTTTAACTGAATAATGCGGCGCTCAAGCTTGTCCAATGATTCAGGCTTCGAATCGATTTGCAAACGAATAGAAGAACCTGCTTCATCAATTAAATCTATTGCTTTATCGGGAAGCTGGCGGTCGCTAATATAGCGATGCGAGAGTTGTGCGGCAGCAACAATTGCAGGGTCGGTTATTTCAACTGAGTGATGCAGCTCATAACGTTCTTTTAAACCACGTAATATTGCAATAGTGTCTTCAACTGAAGGCTCTTCGATTAATACTTTTTGAAAACGGCGCTCAAGGGCTGCATCTTTTTCTATGTATTTACGGTATTCATCTAGTGTGGTTGCCCCTACACAATGCAACTCGCCACGAGCGAGTGCTGGCTTGAGCATATTGCCTGCATCCATTGCGCCATCGCTTTTACCTGCACCTACAATGGTATGAATTTCATCAATAAATAAGATGACTTGACCTTCTTCTTTTGCCAACTCGTTTAAAACCGATTTTAAACGCTCTTCAAATTCACCTCTAAATTTAGCACCAGCAACCAAGGCTCCTAAATCAAGTGACAGTACACGTTTATTTTTTAATCCCTCTGGTACTTCACCATTAATAATACGCTGCGCTAAGCCTTCTGCTATGGCGGTTTTACCCACTCCAGGCTCGCCAATAAGTACCGGGTTGTTTTTAGTTCTGCGCTGTAATACCTGGATGGTACGGCGTATTTCGTCGTCTCGACCTATAACGGGGTCAAGCTTGCCTTGCTCTGCACGCTCGGTTAAATCAATTGTATACTTTTCTAAAGCTTGGCGCGTTTCTTCCGCATTCGGATCATCAACTTTTTGACCCCCACGGATTGCTTTTATGGCGCTTTCTATTTTTGTTGCAGTGATATTAAGCGATCTCAAAATATCCCCAAGCGGGCCTTTGTCATCGCACGCAGCAAGAACAAATAACTCACTAGAAATAAATTTATCTTTGCGCTTTTGAGCGTACTTATCACATAAATTTATAAGCGTAGCCATATTATTAGATAACTGTACATCGCCCCCAACGCCTTCAACTTTGAATAGCTTTTCTATTTCTTGTGATAACTTTGTATTAAGCTCGTCTGCACTTACACCTGTTTGAGCAAACAAGGCACGAACGCTTGAACCACTCTGTTGGAGGAGTGCATACATTAGGTGAACGGGTTCAATAAATTGATGATCACGGCCAAGGGCAAGTGATTGCGCATCAGAAAGCGCAGATTGAAATTTACTTGTAAATCTATCTAAACGCATGAGGGGTTACCTATTAAAAAATCTAATTGATTAATAAATGGGTATGTTGCACGATTTGTTCAAGGTACGAAAGAAAATATATTCACTAAATGATTAATTACTTGCGCCAGATCAAACTAGCCATTCGCCCTGTTTGCCCATCTCTTCTAAAAGAGAAAAATAAATGTGATTGAGAAACTGTGCAGTACTCACCACCAGCAATAGTTATTACCCCTAGCTGTGATAATAAAATACGCGCTATACCGTATATATCAGCATAATACTTGTTATTGAGGTGCGGCTTGAATGCATCTGAGAATAAAGGCGATTGACTATTAAATGCTTCAAAAACCTCTACACCAACCTCAAACTGATCAGGCCCTATTGCCGGACCAAGCCAAGCATATATATTTTCTGGTTTAGCGTTGAAGCATTTAAGTGTATTTTGAATAATGCCTTGCTTTAACCCTCGCCAGCCACCATGAATAGCCGCTACCTCAGTCCCATCATTACTTGCAAGCAATATAGGTAGGCAATCGGCAGTCATTATAGCCAAAGGTTGGTCAACTAGGCGCGTATAGAGTGCATCGGCATTATGTAATTTATTAAAATCAAACTGCTGATCAACTGTAATTACATCTGCGCTGTGAATTTGATTTAGCCAGATAGCTGGATTTGGAAGGAAGTTATTTAATACTGAGCGATTTTTTAAAACGTCAGCTTGGCTATCATTAACATGAAGCCCCAAATTTAAACCGTTATAGGGTGCCTTTGATACGCCGCCTTCACGTGTGGTACTGAGAGTACCCACATTGTGAAGGCTTTGCCATGTTGCTGATAGCAACTGCATTATTTATCGATATCTGGGTTAGCCTGAGTATCTTCACGAAGTGCTAACGTCATTTCTACCATATCATCTGGGATAGGTGCTTGCCACGTCATCATTTCGCCCGTAATCGGATGCGCAATACTTAGTTTTACCGCATGTAACGCTTGGCGTTTAAAACTTCTAAGCAGTTCAAACAATTGCGGTGTTGCACCCTTTGGTGGACGCGGGCGACCGTTGTATGACTGATCACCAATAAGTGGGTGGTTTAAATAAGCCATGTGCACACGAATTTGGTGTGTACGGCCTGTTTCTAAACGCAAGCGCAAACGCGTATGCGCACGAAATTTTTCAGCAACACGGTAATGAGTAATAGCAGGCTTACCCATTTCATGCACAGCCATATGAGTACGCTGTGTTGCATGACGACCAATTGGTTTTTCAACCATACCACCCGCTGTCATAGTGCCGTTACAAAGCGCTTCGTATTCACGAGTGAAGTTTTCACGCTTTTGTAGTGCCTTAACAAGGTGTGTTTGCGCCTGAATTGTTTTAGCAACAACCATTAACCCTGTTGTATCTTTATCTAAGCGGTGCACAATACCTGCTCGTGGCACATTAATAATGTCAGGGTAATGGTGTAATAATGCGTTAAGCACTGTGCCATCTGGGTTACCAGCACCAGGATGAACCACTAATCCCATAGGTTTATTAATAACTAAAATATGGTCATCTTCATAAACAATGTTTAAGTCGATATTTTGTGCAAGGTATTCACGCGGTGCTTCAATGGTTGTTTCAACATTTAACACTTCACCGCCTAACAGTTTTGTACGCGGTGTGTTTAATATTTCGCCATCAACGGTGATTTTATCATCCAAAATCCAAGTTTTTATACGTGAACGTGAATAATCAGGGAACAATTGCGCTAATACTTGGTCTAGACGTTTACCACCTAAGTCGGTTGGAACCTCGGCTTGAAGAGAAATTTGCTCTGTCATTCGTAACTTTACCCAATTTACCAGTGCAAGCTTTGCTCGACTGGGTTAGAATCGCTTTTAATAAAAGCATAATATAATACGTATAGTTTACTCGGTTTTACCGACTTGGCCTAGCCGAAGACATCGAAGGTAACAAATAAAATGATAAATAAAATAGGGAAACGTGCATTTGCCATCGTTTTTTCAGTTTCGGTACTTAGTTTAGGTGCCTGTTCGTCAGCACCTGACCAAGAAGACATTCAACGTGTACCAAATAGATCAGCACAAGCTTTATACGAAGATGCAAAAGAAACACTAGATTCAGGCTTATATGCCCGTGCAATTGAGCTTTTATCAGCGATTGATTCGCGCTACCCATTTGGGCCATTCTCAAAACAAGTGCAAATGGATTTAGTGTATGCTCATTACCAGTCGGGTAACACTGAACAAGCATTAGCAACCATTGACCGTTTTATCCGTTTGAATCCAAATCATAAAGATCTAGATTACATGTATTACATGCGTGGTTTGGTAAATATTAAAGCAGACAAAAACGCGTTCCAAGAATATTTTGGTATTGATAGAGCAGACAGGGATGCGAACAGAACCCGCGTTGCTTTTACTGATTTATCAACGCTTGTAAAACGTTTTCCACAAAGCGGTTACGCACCAGAAGCAAAACGTCGCTTAGTATGGTTATTAAACCGTATGGCACGTTACGAGCTAAAAGTAGCTACATACTACTATGAGCGCGAAGCGTACTTAGCAGCTGCTAACCGTGGTAAATTTGTTGTTGAACACTACTCACAAAGTAGTTACTTAAACGCAGCCCTTGATATGATGCAAAAAAGCTATGAAAAATTAGGTTTAACCGAATTAAGTCAAAACGCTAAAAAAGCACAAGCGCTGAATAAAAGAACACAGTAAATACAAAAAAGGCGCTTTAAAGCGCCTTTTTACTGCCTAAGCTATTTAAGCTTAAATTAGATTGCGTCTTCATCTTCCTCAGCGGTACGAATACGAACTACACGCTCAACCTCAGTGACAAATATTTTACCGTCACCAATTTTTCCGGTTTGTGCAGTTTTAACAATAACTTCAATCGCGCGATCTACACTTTCGTCAGCAAGTACTATATCAAGCTTCACTTTTGGCAAAAAATCAACCATATATTCAGCACCACGATAAAGCTCAGTGTGCCCTTTTTGACGACCAAAGCCTTTTACTTCACTCACGGTCATGCCGTTAATGCCCACCTCTGACAGCGCCTCGCGTACATCATCAAGTTTAAACGGTTTTATAATTGCTTCTATTTTTTTCATATTAATTACTTTTTAAAGCCTTAGATGCCACGATTTTAGACAATCATAAGGTTCATAGCAAACAAAGCAATTGAATTACGGTGATAAATTAATCAGCCATGATATAATTTTGTCCATATAAGAATCGCAATACAAAAATTAGCTGTAAATGAGATCGTTATGAAAATTAAACAATCAGGATTCACACTTTTAGAATTAATGGTAACCGTCGCAATTGTTGGCATTATAGCGTCTATCGCTTTTTGGAATAGTAGCGACATGTTAGAAGAAAACCGTGCTGAAAATTTTTTACTTGAGCTGAAAAGAAACATTAGCTACGCGCGTTCTCAAGCTGCAAGCACCGATGAAATAGTTGTTATATGCGCAGCCCAACATGGTAGAGTAAAAAATATTGAAGATACCTTCGACTGCAAGAAAAAATGGGATGATAATAAAATTATTGTTGTTTTTATCGACTCAGATAACAGTGGCCACTACAACAAATCTACCGACTCATTATTGCGCGTAATGGAAAAAATTAGCCTGGAAGATAAAATCAAATTTACAGGTAACTCGAGGCGGCTACGGTTTAATACCAGTGGCCGAATTACAACAAACCCAGGAGAGTTTGTTTTTTGTCCTAACAACGGCACAGATAACAATAAAGCCCTCAGCGTTTCTCAATCAGGTACGGCGTTTTATTTAGGTGATAGTGCAAAAACTTGCGATTAAAAAACAACCAATTTAGCTTGTCATATTTTATTCATTTACTAAACTAAATTAAAAGATAATTAATTTAGGACTTCAGGGATGAGGTTATCAATATCGAAATGTAAAGGGATCACGCTTCTTGAACTAATGCTTACACTCGCTGTTGTAAGCATTATCAGTCAAATATCTATGTGGTACTACCCAGATTTTCTAGCAAAAAACCGGCTAGAGAACCACGTTAACCTTCTGCATCGAACTATTAATTATGGTCGACTTTACGCAATTGAAAATAGTACTTACGTTACGCTTTGCTCGTTAAACGAAGGCGAATGCTCAAAAGATGAATGGGATGGTCAAATGTCTTTGTTTATCGATCTAGATAAATCAACAACATTAGATGACGATGAATTGTTACTTAGTACTTTTGAAAGAATAAATGAGGCTGATGCGCTTGAATACCCTCGCACTGCAAT
>NZ_NTLW01000264.1:0-7477 GCF_002632075.1 Pseudoalteromonas sp. ESRF-bin5
GGGTATTTCGATTCGAACTGGCGAACAAGCTTTTGAACGGCCATTTTGGAAGACGAAACTCGGCCAAGATGAACAGGTTGCGCACCTCTATGTTCTTCAATATAGGCAACTTCATTGAATTCTTTATGTGTATCAAGACCGATAAAAAGTATGCTATGTTTATTCATGTTAGCCTCTGCTGTTTAGTTAATTGACAAACTAATTATGGCTCTGGCTTTGAATTAAGCTAACCCACGAAAAGCGGAGGCTAACACCGTGTGGGAGTCATTATGTCTATGTGTTTTGGGGAGAACGGTTATGAGTCTATTTAAAGGCATTAGTGGAGATTTATCTAATGCTGACATTGGCTGGATAAAAGATAAATCAGCATCTTTTGAATATGGCTATAAATTAGCAGCTGAAAAATTATCCGATGGATTTGAAAAATTAGATACCAGATCTAAAGACTCTTTAATATTTCCAATAGTATTTCTTTATAGGCAATATATCGAAATAACTCTAAAAGGAATAATTACGGAGCTTGATAGTTTTTTACAAAATGACCGACAAGATAAATTATTAGAACGGCATAAGCTATTAAATTTGTGGGACGAAGCTGAAAAGCTTTATCGTCAATTTATCAAAAAGAACTCTATTGAGTTGGTATTTACCCCGGCTAAATCATCAAAAGAAAGATGTGTTATAAAAGATTTTAATAAGCTTGATGAAGACTCTTTCTGCTTTAGGTACGCAACAGATAAACGTGGCAATGAGACATTACCTAGCGTTGATTATATAAGCCTTAACAATTTTAAAAGTCAAATTTCTATTGTAATAGAATATATGGATAACATAACCGAAACATTAGCTCATGCAAGGGATATCTGAGTTTCAATAGGAAGACAAAATGAAAAAAACATTAGCGATAAGCTTGGTAATTATTTTAATAGCGGGCTGTTCTATGAAACAACCTATGCCTGATAACTTGTATTTTAGGCAGGCAAGTTTGTTAATGCATATGGAACGTTGTAAACAAGCTGGATATCTTGCCTCATACGATTACTATTCTGGTTTTCAAGCTATGACCTATACTGTTAATACATGGGATTATGATGAAAAAACTTTCAAAAATAAGTTTAATGAAATCAGTTTGAACTGGAAAGATATAGCAGCAACCTCAAGTTGGTGCGAAGGTACTAAAAAGGAAGTTAATAACTTGATAGCTAATGCAAATAATCATAAAAGAACTTCAGCAGAAAGTAGGGTAGCAAATCAACAAGCAATGGCAAGCATTTCACAATCACTTCAAGAATTAGGGCAGGCAAGTCAACAAGCAGGGCAACAAGCATTAAGTTCTGTACAAAATATGCAAGTAGTCTCTCCGACTATCACTTACCCGAACAATACCATCAATACAAATACACTCCCTGCTCCAGATGGTTATGAAAAGACGGTTGTACCATCAGGAACGGTAGGTGTTTTGAGAAACAGCAGCTTTTCAAATGGAGCTAAGCTTTGTGAGTATAGTAATGGTCGCGCTATTAGGATTCAGGCTTCTCAAACTTGTCCTAATTTACTTCAACCATAAATTTTTGTTGTTAGCTAAATTCGTTAAGCGTCTGTTTTTATTTGGAATTATAGGGTGATCGCTAAACACATAACAAGCAAATTAAAGCGGAACAATTACAGTTGGCTGGTTCCGCTTCGCTTCACATTTTAGCCAACGGTAATTGCCCGTTTATTTGGGCGTTAGATTTTCGGAGGGTGTTTGGATACTGCATCAATTATCTTAGGTTGGTTATTAGGGATACTTAGCCCTGTAATTGTTAGCCGTATAAATCGTCAGTACAAAAAGAAAGATTTACATACTGGTATTATTAAAGAAATAAATCATATCGAGTGATTGGGGTCAAATCTTGACTTCAGACATTTAAAATCTTCAATGTGTACAATTGGCTGTTAGTTCAGCCACTAAGTTGAGTCTCGTTACTTGCAATATTTCCCCTATGTTTAGCCTAATTGTAATATGGTATTTTCAATGAATTTGTTTATTAAAAGCGATTTTTGTTCCTTTTAAATGGCCAGTCGCTCTTGCCGTTCAGTAACTCTACCTTGATGTGTATGATCAATTTAACAATATATCTTACTTTACTTGTTAGTTGAGTTTCGTCTGGTACAATCAGTCAGTTATTCGCGTAAGCGAAACGTTGTAGATTAATTCGAGTGGGAATTGGATGAGAATTTTTAAAGCGAAAAGCCCAGCAGGATTTGCTGAAGAATACATAGTTGAGTCTATTTGGAATGGCGATTTCCCTCCAGGTTCAATTCTACCAGCTGAGAGAGAGCTCTCTGAGTTAATTGGCGTAACAAGAACCACATTACGCGAAGTGTTACAGCGTTTAGCGCGAGACGGCTGGCTAACTATTCAGCACGGCAAACCAACAAAGGTTAATAACTTTTGGGAAACGTCGGGCTTAAATATATTAGAAACGTTAGCACGTTTAGATGAAGATAAAATGCCTGAGCTGACAGATCAGCTATTGTCTGCACGAACAAATATAAGTGCTATTTATACCCGTGCTGCAATTAAGCTTAACCCTGAGCGTGTCATTGAAATTTTATCATTAAGTCACGAACTTGAAGATACGGCACAAGCATTTGCTGATTATGACTATAAAGTGCATCACGAATTGGCCGTTGCAGGTAATAACCGAATTTATGTTTTAATTTTAAACGGTTTTAGAGGGTTTTATTCTAAAATTGGTTGTCATTACTTTTCAGATCCGGGTACCCGCGAGCTTGCCCGCCAGTTTTATAAAGATTTAACTGTATTAGCGCAAAATAATGAGCACGATGGTGCAATTTCGATGATGCGTAAATATGGTCATCAAACGGGTGAAATTTGGCAAAAAATTCGTGGCGATATGCCGTCGGATATAATGGACTAAACATTTTAAAAAAACCTGCATTTGCAGGTTTTTTTGTATTTGCGGTGTTTTAATTTTCTGTTCGGTATTTTCGATTGCCCGCATCGGTAAATACGATTATCTTTTTTAAAAGTTTATATCTAATATACAAAACAATTATGTGTAGGTGCTATTGGTTTTTAACTTTTAGCGCCCATATATGTACCAGCATTGCGAAAGCAATTGAAAACAAACTCAAAATATTTGGAGAATAAAATGGGTGTATTAGTAGGCCGCCAGGCACCAGACTTTACCGCTGCAGCAGTTTTAGGTAATGGTGAAATTGTAGATAGCTACAATCTACACGAAACAATTAAAGGTAAAAAAGCTGTAATCTTCTTTTACCCATTAGATTTCACGTTTGTATGTCCTTCTGAACTTATTGCATTTGATAAGCGTTTTGAAGAGTTTAAAAAGCGTGGCGTTGAAGTAATTGGTGTTTCTATCGATTCTCAGTTTTCTCATAATGCATGGCGTAATACGCCTGTAGCTGACGGCGGTATTGGTAAAGTACAATACGCACTAGTTGCAGACGTTAAACACGAAATTTGTAAAGCATACGACGTTGAACATCCTGAAGCGGGTGTTGCATTTCGTGGTTCGTTCTTAATCGACGAAGAAGGTAACGTACGTCATCAAGTAGTTAACGATTTACCACTAGGTCGTAACATTGACGAAATGATCCGTATGGTTGATGCACTAGCGTTCCACAGTGAGAACGGTGAAGTTTGTCCTGCTGGTTGGACTGAAGGTAAAAAAGGTATGGATGCAAGCCCTGAAGGTGTTGCTAAGTTCCTTTCTGAAAACGAAGGCGAGCTATAATTTAGCCCTTTTGTTTAAATAAAAAAACCGCCAGTTGGCGGTTTTTTTGTTTGTGTAGCGTTTAGAAAGAAAAGCTTACTTTAGTATAGATATAACGACCGCGTGGGTTATGTACACCCGAGGCGTAACCGTATAAGTCAGAATCACCGTCACCAATTGCAAATGGTGGCTCTTCATCAAATAAGTTATTAATACCTAACGATACTTTAGCAGAGTCAGAAACACGGTAAGACGTTTGTAAGTCAACCAGTGTTTGCGAGTCAACCATACGTGATGTATTAGTATCGAAATCTAAGTTACCATCGAAGTCGATATCTGGTGTATCTTCAAACTCACCAACATAACTAATGTTTAAGTTAGTGTTAAACGCGCCCATTTCCCAGTTAGTTGAGAAGATAAAGCGGTGCTCTGGGTACCCATATTCACCGGTATAATCGCGGCCATCTTTTTCAAATTTATCTTGGTATGCCCATTCTAAATTGAATTTTAATAAGCCTAAATCGTCAAGCGAGTGATTGTAGTTTGTTGAAATATCAACGCCCGACACTTCTTGCGATGATACGTTTTCAAAGGTGCTAAATATTTTTTGAATAGTACCTAACGCATCGCCACCATTTGGTGATAAACGAACACATACTGTGCTGTTTTGGTTATTACATTCAGAGGCGTAAATAGGGCCAAATTCTTGCTCGTCAATTTTGTTATCTTGTGTGATGCTCCACACGTCTACGCTCAGACCAAATTCGGCTGTTGGTGCCCAAATAAAGCCAACGTTCCAAGATTCAGATTCTTCTGGTTGTAGATCGGGGTTACCTGCAAACTCAATGTTGTAATCAAGTGCGCTACAGTCTTTCCCTGTTGCTTGACAGCGGTACGTGTCTACAAAAAACTGACTTTCTTGAGATGGACCTAAACCAACTTGTGCAAGAGAAGGGGCTCTAAAGCCTTGCGCCCATGAACCACGAACCGTAATTTCATCGGTTGGTGCCCAGCGAAGTGCAACCTTTGGGTTGGTAGTGGTGCCAAAGTCGCTGTAGTCATCGTAACGACCAGCCAGTTGTAGCTCTAGGGTTTCTGCAAGTGGAATTGAAAACTCAACATACGCGGCGTACTGGTCTCTGTTTGCTGATGCAGATACAGATTCAGTACCAAATATTAAACCACGTTGGAATTGATCATCTGGGATATCGCTGACGTCTTCTTCACGGTATTCGATACCAGCGGCCATCATTACAACATCGTCGCCAAAGCTAAATGCTTCACCAGTAATGTTTGCGTCAAATGAAGTCATATGCGATTCGCCACGACGAACAAGGCTGGTGGTAATTCTGTCTACAACTGCCGGATCGTTGTATGTACCGCCGAATGGGTTGTAATTACCTGCGTCAATTTCTTGTTGTAAGAAATCAGTACGAACCCAACCTTGCGAGCGGTCGCCGGTTTGCATTGATTTACTGCGACCTTTTTGTACTGCTGTTTCCCAGCTCCAGTCGTTAATTTCGCCTTTTAAGCCAGCCACAATTCGCATTGTGTCTGATTCAATATCCCATTGGCGGGCACCCGCGTCTACAGTACGGTAGCGGCCAATTTCGATGTCTTGCCCAAATGGGTTATTAGGATGATTTGCTGGTACCGTTAGGCCTGCATCTTCGTCAAGTGGGGTTGGTGCACCCGCTGCAACCGACGTATTGTGCTGAACGGCCATTTCTAAAAAGCCCGTAATGCCATTGTCAAAGCGATATTCAAATTGCGATATTGCGCCAATACGTTCAGCAGCTGGGGCTATGTAGCCAAACGGGCCATAATCAAATAAACAGCTTCCGCTTGCAGTTGCGTTTTCTGCTGGGCAATCTGGGTCAATTGTTTTTACACCATCAACGTAAAAGTAGCCAGGGAAGCCACGAGATGAACGGAAATCTTCACCGCCATAAGGAGATTGGTTTGCGGTACCCAAGCGGCCCATTTCATCTGATGAAAGCGATGTGTTTTTAAAGTAATCAATGATTACTGACGCACTGCTTTTTTCGCTAGTGGTACCCCAAACAACACTTGCTGTCGTTTCTTCATAGTTAGGGCCATCAGTGCCGCCGTACCCTAAGTTTACCTCTACGCCATCGATATCTTTTTTCAAAATAACGTTAACAACACCGGCTACAGCATCAGAGCCATAGATTGCAGATGCACCGTCTTTTAAAATATCTATTCGTTCAATAGCCGATACTGGAATGCTGTTTATATCGACAAACGAATTAGTTATCCCTTCTGCAAACGCACTAATTGAGACTCTGCGCCCGTTAATCAGTACAAGTGTTGCGTCGGCACCTAAGCCTCGCAAGCTTACAGCGGCAGCTCCATTTGCCGTCGAATCTTGGTTGTTACCACGTGTAGAAAAAGTACCACTGCCTGCAACAGGCATTCTTTCGAGTAGTTGTTGAAGGTTATCGTAACCCATGTTTTCAATATCGGCTTTACTGATTGATTGCACTGGTGATGGGCCTTCAATGTCAGAGCGTTTAATACGCGAGCCTGTAACTTCAATGCGTTCTACTTTTTTTGCTTCTTCAGCGGCGTAAGTTGTTGTTGTAAAGCCCGCTGATAATGAAAGTGTTGCGCCAATAATAATACTTGGCGTAAATGCAATTGATTGCTTCATCCTTAAATCCTTGTTGATATGTAATAAGTTTAGTTGCTCAATACCAATCCTTTTAAATTGTTAAATAAATCCCATACTTAAGCGGATTGATATAACAAGCGACGACATTAATATCATGTAACTTAAGTGTTAGCAATGAGACTGAAATGTGATTTTAGTATGGGTTTTAGTGTGATTTGGGATGATTTTAAAGCAGATGTTATGCGCTGAAGCAGGTTTAAATAGGCGCATATGCTTTATTTTAGAAATAAAAAATACAACCTCATTGAGAGTAATAATTAAATTAATTGATTCACAATAAAATTGTAATAAATTATTTATAGGTATATTTAGGCTGAATAATGGTCTTGTTGTGTATTAATAAAACAAATGGCGCTTGGTTTTTTTATAAAAAAAAGCCTAACTGAGTTAGGCGTTTTATTTAAACTTTGTGCTTCATTAAGCGCTCTTTTTCGCGCGACCAGTCTTTATTTTTACCGTCTTCGCGTTTGTCATGCATTTTTTTACCTTTTGCTAAATGAAACTCAAGTTTCACCCAACATTTTTTCCAATACATGGCTGTAGCCACTAATGAATAGCCGTCACGTTCAGTTGCTCCCACTAAGCGGTCAAGTTCTCGTCTGCTTAGTAAAAGCTTTCGGTAACGCATAGGGTCGCAAATAACGTGAGTAGAGGCACTATTTAATGGTTGAATTTGACTACCAAGTAAAAATGCTTCGCCGTTTTTAAGATGTATATAAGTTTCAGAGATATTTACTTTACCAGCTCGGATACTTTTTACTTCCCAGCCTTGTAGTTCGACACCTGCTTCAAACTTATCGTGTAAAAAATACTCATGTCGCGCTTTTTTGTTTAGCGCGATGGTATTGCTTGTCGATTTTGATGAATTTTTCTTAGCCATAGTGCCCTATAATATACGTAATGTGAGATGTTTTACATCGATTTTTAGTAATGATTTTAAAAAATTAGATCTAATTTATGCGTCATGAAAGTTTGGGGAAACGAACAAAGCTTGCTAAAATTCGCCCACACATTTGGGAGTGAGTATGCCACAAAT
>NZ_NTLW01000124.1:0-38031 GCF_002632075.1 Pseudoalteromonas sp. ESRF-bin5
GCAAGGCCTGCTATTCGATCTGCTTGTGAATCACGACTAGAAAGCACAATAACACCAATATCTGTTAGTGTGTTAAGTTCTTTGGCGAGCTGAAGGCCGTCTATTTTAGGCAGTACAATATCAATAATAGCGAGGGTAAATGCATCACGCAGGTTTACTCGCTGCCTAACGATGCTCAATGCATCAGCGCCAGTTGAGTCTACTTCTATTGTAAATTCGGTCTCTGCAAAGTGATTTTGAATGCGTTTAACGAGTATTTCATCGTCTTCAACCAATAAAACATTAATAGCCATAGTACTTTATTTTAAATGCTTGTAGCTTTGTATGGTAGCACCATTAGGTAAATACTGAGAAGGGGTTACATGCTAGTTTTAAGTAACTTAATATTTCAAAAATATTAAAATAATTATAAAAAATCAAAAAAGCGCCCTATATTCAAGGGCGCTTTTCATAAAGATATAAAATTCCGGTTTAAATTACTTATTTTCGTACATTGAATCCCACCAATGTGGTTCGTCTTTTAGTTTTTTATCAAAATATGCCAACATAGTATTCCACCAGTTAAAGCGTTTATCGCGCGCAAAAATTTGATGATCAGCACCTTTGTACTCAATAAGCTCCACGTCTTTATTTAGTAGTTTAAGTGCGGTGTACATTGTTAAGCTCTCGCCTACTGGTACGTTAGTATCACTGTCACCATGAATAAGCAGTAATGGTGTGGTTACTTTGTCTGCATGAAATACCGGACTATGTTGGCTATACAGATCGGCGTTATTCCATGGGAAGCTGTTTTTAGATGCCTCACCAGAGTATAAGTAGCCCCACCACCCTTCGCCCCAATAAGAGGTTAAGTTTGAAATACCCGCGTGGGAAATAGAGGCGCTAAATAAATCGGTTTTTGTTGCCAATAGCATGGTCATAAAGCCACCATAAGAGGCACCTAAATTACCGACCTTAGTGTTATCTACGTAGTCGTATTGTTTCAAAAAAGCCTGTGTTCCTTCGATAATATCGTCGGCGGTGTAATCACCCCATGCATTGACATGTTGTGCTGAGAACTTTTGTCCAAAACCTGTTGCGCCGGTAGGTTGTACTACATAAACCACATAGCCGTTTTCGGCCCATAAGCTAAATGGATAACGGCCAGTAAAACCACGGGTAACAGGTGATGTACCACCGTAGTAATAAACAAGAGCAGGGTACTTTTTAGTTTTATCTAGGTTACTTGGCACATAAACACGCCCGGTTATTTCAACGCCACTTTTATTAGTAAAGTTAAACTCTTCAAGGGTGGGTATTGTTGTATTGGCATAAGCAATTGGTTTTGAGTCCCAGATAAGATCGGTTTTGTTTTTACTAATATTAAGGCGTTTTAGTTGTTGCGGTGCTAAAGCACTTGTGCCAGTGATTAAAACTTGTGAATTGCGCCCATGTGAAACGCTAAATTTTTCTACAATATCTACACTGGTATTTAACTTTTTAAAGCGCTGCTTACTGAGGTCAAATAAATACAGTGGTTGGGTGTCTTTTTCGGTCACTTTAAGTACCGCATCGCCGTTTTCTAACACGCTTAGCTGACCAATCGATGGGTCGAATTGTTTACTGAGCGCAGTGACATTTTTACCGTTGTTAGTTAACAGGTAAAGCTGTCCGTCGTAGTTATTAGCAAGCATTGACTTTGGCAACGCTCTGCCAGCACCATTTTTAAAGTCGGGGCCTGCAACAACATACACGTCTTTGTTTGCGTATTTTGCTTGGTTAAATGTTTTAAATTTACCAAGTGACAAGAGCTTGTTTGATTTTATATCCAGCTCAACGAGCTCTGTCTCAGGGTGAGTAGACGCTTGCATAGCCATAACCGAACGGCTCATTAATACTTTTCCACGCGTACTATTTAAATCTTCAAAGCTATGAGAAAGCGGGCCTTGGCTAAGCGCTTTTGTTAAGCCACTTTTAGTATCAAGCATATAAAGTTGGCTGGTGGTGCGCGCGTATGACCAACGATCTTGAAGGCCTTTATAATGCTTGGTTAAGTTGTTGCTACTCTCTGGTGATTTTGACCAGCTAAATACTAGGCTGGTGTCGTTAAAAAAGGTGAAGCCACTGGCGCCGACTAAGTCGTTTGCCAGTGTTTTAATGGCTAAACTTTTTCGATTAAGTTGTTTAAGCTCACCCTTTAATAAATACACTAAGTACTGATTATCTGGGCTCCAAATAATGTTGCTTGGTTGCCCATCTTCAAATCGATATACAGTTGAGTTGTCTATATTTTTTAACTCGGTAACTAAGTTGGCTTTATTTTGAGTTTTATCGTCGTAAGTGCGCTTGGTGGTTATGTATTGCTCGGCGTTAGGCGCTAAAGATATATTACTCATGGTCGGCGCATCAAACAGTTGCTTTGCTGATAAGCGCTTTGTGTATGATGTATTTAGCGTAATTTTATCAGTGTCACTCTTAGGGGTGAAATCAATAACCACATCACTCCAGTTTGCGACTTGTTGCGCCAAAATAATAACGCTGTGGGTAGAGTTAGTTAATGCAAGCTTATAACTGTTTTTATCCCCTTTTTGGGGTTCGCCATTAATAAATAATTGCCCATTTTCAACCCCTTTTAGTGTTAAGGTGCCTTGTGTAAAACGCTCTGTTTCAATATTAAATTTTAGTGCTTGCAGTCCGCCAAGGGTGAGTGCGCTTACTTTATTGAATGGCTGCCAGCTTTGTTTTTTACCGAAAATAGAAAAACTGTCTGAGTTTGCTTGTAATTGTGGCAAAAGGTTGTTGATAATGGCTGAGCCATGCGGCGTTTGAAAAGGTTTTAATTGCATATCTTCGGCCAAGGGGCCGATAAACTGAATTTTTGATTTGTCCAATGGTTCAGCAATTGCTGCAAAGCTTAAACTGCTAAAGGCTAATAAACCTAAGGCTCGTTTAAATTGCTTGTTGCGGTAAAACCAAGGTGCATTAAATTTCATTATTGTGCCTGTTATTATTGGGTATTTGGTCAAATATAGCATGTATTGTTACCATGCTCACATACCCAATATAAAGGAGAAAAAGTGACTTTACTGATTGTTTATATGGTTGTGGCCATTGTTATTTCGTTTTTGTGCTCTGTGATGGAAGCGGTGCTGTTAAGCATTTCGCCAAGCTATGTTGCATCACTCAGAAAAGAACAGCCTGTGCTTGCTAAGCAACTTGAAAAACTAAAAAATAATATAGATCAGCCACTGGCAGCCATTTTGACTTTAAACACCATCGCGCATACAGCTGGTGCAGCGGGTGTAGGGGCGCAAGCGGCCGTGGTTTTTTCTGATGCCGCAGTGGGGATTGCCTCAGCAATTATGACCTTATTGGTATTAATCCTTTCTGAAATTATTCCAAAAACTCTGGGTGCTAATTATTGGCGAGCCTTAACGCCAAGTGTTACCTATTCTTTACGGTTTTTGGTGATTTCGCTAAAGCCCTTTGTATGGTGTGCGCAAAAGTTAACAAACCTAATGGGACCAAAGCACGACGAAGCTTACTATATTCGCCAAGAAATAGAAGCCATGGCCGATATTGGCACTGAATCTGGCGCTTTGCACGAAGATGAGTCTGAAATTATTCGTAATCTTTTGAATTTTAGGCATGCAAAATTGTCTGATTTAATGACGCCACGCACAGTTATTTTTAAAGTACATAAAGACTTAACAGTAAACCAATATTTAAATGAGCACGGTTCGTCATCGTTTTCCCGCGTATTAATATTTGATAAAGATGCCGACGACATTGTCGGTTTCGTGCATAAAAACGATATTATGTTGGCGTATCATCGTTTAGGCACTGATTATAAAATCAGTAAGCTGATCAAACCAATCTACACAGTACCCACATCTCAAAATGTATCGTCATTATTGCAAACGCTACTAACTCAGCGTACGCACATATGTTTAGTCGTGGATGAATACGGAGAAGTGCGCGGCATAGTAACGCTTGAGGATATGATTGAATCACTAATGGGCTTAGAAATAGTCGACGAACGCGATCAGTCAACCAATATGCGTGCAGTGGCAAAGCAACGCTGGCGTAAGCGTTTGGCCAGCAGTGCGCATATTGTAAGTGAAGAAGACGAACATCCTGAAGAAGAAAAGTAGCCTTTCGCTCGCAACGTTAGCTATTGTTAGGTACTTAAATTTAATACAATAGTTAACGTCTGCCCTCGTGTTTTTTTAGCCAAACGGTATACTAGCGCGATTATTTTAAATGGCTTTAATTATGATAAGAATAGACCTCACCTTGGCTGATCAGCCATTTTCATTAATGGTTTCTGGGCAGCAAATAGTACAAGTATTTCATAACCAGCAAGCTATTGCGTTTGATACTCCTCGAGAACATTACTATCAATTTAACTTTAAAGATAAATTAATAGGCATAGATACCAGCACAACTGCCGAGCAAAGTATTTCGTTATTTGTAGATGAGCAATTTGCTACTCAGCTCGCTTTACCAGCCCCAGTTAATGGTGAACCTAAAAGAGGTTTTTTAGGTTTTGCTGCGTTAGGTTTTAAACTATTTAAAAGCGCAAAAGTAGTAAAGGCTGCGTTGGCAGGTGCATCTGTTGCTGGGTATGCCTGGTTATTTAGCATTGAATTTGCGCTTATGCTTATTGCGTGTTTAGTGGTGCATGAGTATGGGCATGTAAGAGCTATGAAGTACTTTGGCATAAAAACCAAAGGTATTTACTTAATCCCATTTGTGGGTGGCTTAGCTGTCAGTGACGATAAAATAACAACCCGCTGGCAAGATGTGGTCATATCGCTCATGGGGCCTGCTTTTGGCTTAATAACCTCTGTGTTGGGTGTTGTTTTATATTACGCCACGGAGATGGACATATTTGCCGGTGTTGCGGTATTAAGCGCACTACTTAACTTATTTAACTTACTGCCTATTTTACCGCTAGATGGTGGGCATGTATTAAAGAGTATCAGCTTTTCTATGCGCTCATGGATTGGACTAAGTGTATGCTTGCTGGGTGTGTTTTTTGGCTTATGGCTTAGTTATACATTTGGCTTAATGTTACTGGTGTTCTTTTTATTTGTTGGCGCATTGGAAATTATATTTGAATGGCGCGGACGACATTACTCGCATTTAATACCACTAGATAAATACGGACAAGGCTTTTCAGCGGTCATGTACGCACTTGTAGTTGCAGGGCATGTAGCAGTGATGATGCATTTTGCAGATTCTGACAACCCAATACTTAGTTTGCCGATGACGATTTTATCTAGCTGATAATTGTGCGCGCAGTTAATTTTTAACTACGCGCAAAGCTTTATTAATAAAAGCTCAATACCAGCGATATAAATACCCCAGTAATAATCAGTTGTACCACGCAAAAGCCCATAATATCTCTTGCCTTTAGGCCCGCTATAGCCAATACGGGCAGTGCCCAAAAAGGTTGAATTAAATTGGTCCACGCATCGCCCCATGCCACAGCCATAGCAACACGAGATATATCGGCGCCCAGCTCTTGCGCTGCGGGTATTACAATAGGTGCCTGTACAGCCCATTGTCCGCCACCGGAGGGCACAAACATATTAACGAGTCCTGCACTAATAAAACTATAAAATGGCAAGCTATCGGCATCCGCAATGGCAATAAAGCCTTGTGATATTTGTTGTGCTAATCCTGTATCGACCATGACCGCCATAATACCGGCATAAAAAGGGAACTGAATTACAATTCCCGCACCACTCGGAATTGCTTGTTGTAAGCTATTAAGCACATTGTGAGGAGTTTGATGTAGCGTAATAGCTAAAAATAAAAACAGGGCAATTACACTATTGAGGTTTAAGCCACCACCAAAGATAAAAAAGTAATAGCTTAAGTAGGCAAGCCCCATTAAGCCAATGCCCATACCTAGCAGTTTGCTTTGTTCTAAATGTTGTGAAGGACGCGTTATTTTACTTGCTGCAGGTGTGCGGGTGTTTAATAGGGTTGGATCGATATAAACGCTGTCGTTGTCATTGGGTAACATGTAGCGATTTACTAATGGGACGATAATAAATAAACCAATCAAAATGGCAATATTAAAACCTGCAAATAAGGTTTGATCTGTACTCACAATACCAATACTTGCCTGTGAAAAGTGTCCTGGTGTTGCAATAGTTAGCGGAATTGAACCTGCAAGGCCGCCATGCCATACAACAAAGCCAGTATAGGCACTGGCTACTAATAATCGATAATCTACACGGGTATGTTTTGCAATAGCTTTGGCAAACAATGCACCAATAACAAGGCCAAATCCCCAGTTTAGCCAGCTCGCTAAAAGTGAGATAAAAGTAACTAATATAATTGCTTTAGGCGCGGTGTTGGCTAAGGTTGCTAGTTTCTCTAATACTTTGCTAATGAGAGGTGTACTTGCCAGCATGTAGCCTGTAATAAGTACAAGCAGCATTTGCATAGCAAAGCTCAATAGGTTCCAAAATCCATTGCCCCACGCGTGCAGTACATTAATACTGCTGGAAGGGGTAAATATACTGGCAGCGGCAAATGTAATAAGTGTAAGCAAAATTACAAATATAAATGGGTCGGGTAGGTAACGCTCAACCAGTTTTGTAAATGGGGTGGCTATTCTATTAAGCATAAAAATACAGTTTAGTGTTTGTTTGTAGATTAATTAATCACGAAATGTGGTTATGTGCAAATCACAATTAGTATTACAGGGGACAGTTTTATACTGTCTATACCTTAAACGTTGATTAAAACTAAGGCATACAGTAACGTACTGTTTATAGATAATTTAATAACAAAGATTTTGTATTATGCCAGTGATATTTAAAAGGTTAGCGTTACTTGTGCGCGCTCATATTGATCAATTGAGCTGGCAAGCAGTGACCTTTGCAATTTTAACTCATATGCTCGTAACCTGGTTGCTACTGTATGCTGCCAACGAACAGGCGTTAACCTCTATAACCACTTTTTTTTACTATTACACAGTGACAACGTCAACAGTAGGATATGGTGATTTTAGCCCGACAACAGAGCTTGGTCGATGGGTGGTTGCTTTAATACAAATTCCGTTTGGTTTAGCTTTATTTGGTGTTTTGCTTGGAAAAGCAGGGCAAACTGTTACTTACTTAATTAGGCACGCTATGACTGGTGATAAAGATTTTGCTCACAGTAATAACCACATCATTATTTTTGGTTGGCACGATACCAGAACTAAAAAAATGATTGATTACATTTTGGCGGATACAAAGCGTACTGAACGTCGTATTTTACTGGCGGTAACAGAGCAGATGGATCATCCGTTTTTAGCTAATGAGCAGGTTGATTTTGCGCGTCTTTCTAGCTTTACTGATTTAGCAGAGTTAGAGCGTGTAGCAATAAGTCACGCCGATAAAGTGATTATTGATGGACAAGACGATGACCAAACATTTACTACTGCGCTGCGTATTAGCCGCTTAGTAAAAGATGAGTGTCATATTAGTGCTCACTTTTTAGATGAAACCAAGGTCGATATGCTACTGGAGCACTGTCAAAATATAGAATGTAGCAGTGCTAAGTCGGCTGAAATATTAGTTCGTTCAATGCAAGACCCCGGCTCTAGTCGAGTACAAGAAGAACTGCTTTCTACATTACACGGTGATACACAATTTAGCTTAAAAGTACCCAGTGGCTGTAAGGAAATGGAATTTGGCACCTTGTTTAATCATTTTAAAAGGCAGCACGACGCTATTTTGTTGGGTGTTGCACATAACTTGAGTGCTCAAAATATGGACTTAAATCCACCTTTGGATTATAAAGTGAGTGAAGGAGATATTCTCCACTATATTTCTGTTGAGCGTGTATTGAGCGGCGAAGTTGATTGGTCAAGCTTGGAAAAATAATGAATGAAGTTATATTTTTAATTGTTATTTTAAGTGCGTACATTTTACCTGTAGTCATTGTACTAAACAGTAAACGTACGCAAGGCCACGAAAAAAACGGTTGGCTCATCGGTATCATCTTTTTTTCGTGGTTAGGGCTTATTATGTATTTTGCCATTGTGCCCAAACACGGGCACAAAAAGAAAAAAGCAGTAAAAAAATAAGTACGGCGTTACAACTTTACTCTTTAGCCATATTCATAATTTCATTCCAATCGTGTTCTGTTACGGGCATAACCGATAATCTTCCTGCTTTTTTTAGTGCCAACTCTGTAATACTGTCATTTGCTTTTATAGATTTTAAGCTAACCAGTTTATTCAAATGTTGGTGGTAGGTTACGTCAACGACTACCCAACGCGGTGAATCGCTGGTGGCTTTAGGGTCATAATAATCGCTATTTAGGTCAAATTGAGTAGGGTCTGGATAGGCTGCGCTTGTTATCTTTGCTATACCCGCTATACCTACGTTTTTGCAGCTTGAGTGATAAATCATCACTAAATCGCCTTCTTTAACATCATCACGCAAAAAGTTTCGGGCTTGGTAATTTCGTACCCCTTCCCATAATGTTGTTTGATTAGGTGCGTGTTTTAGGTCGTCAATTGAAAAAGTATCGGGTTCGGTTTTAAACAGCCAGTAAGCCATAGTTGTATTCCTAACAAAGATTTACATAGTTGTAGTCTATAGTATCATTAAGTTATTAGGGAATTGAGGAACATATAATGAGCCAAGTTTTAGATGATTTATTATCGTTATTGACACTTGAAGAAATAGAGCAAGGGTTATACCGAGGGCAAAGCCAAGATTTGGGTTTTAGAGCTGTTTTTGGTGGTCAGGTTATGGGGCAAGCGCTATCAGCAGCGAAGGAAACCCTTCCGGCTGGACGTATTGTTCACTCTTTACATTCTTACTTTTTACGCCCAGGGGATGCTGCTAAACCTATCGTTTACGATGTTGAAACTATTCGCGATGGCAAAAGCTTTAGTACCCGTCGTGTAAGTGCAATTCAATACGGTAAGCCTATTTTTTATATGACCGCATCTTTTCAGGCGGTTGAAGACGGACTTTCGCATCAGGCAACGATGCCAGATGTACCGCAACCGGAAGAGTTACGTTCGTCGCTTGAGTTTTATCAAGAAAATGCTGAGCATATACCCGAGGTGATTCGTAATAAATTTATTCGCGAAATGCCTATTGAAATGCGCCCTGTGACATTTCATAACCCCTTTAAACCAGAAGCGATTGAGCCAGTTAAACATATTTGGTTTAGAGCGAATGGTGACATGCCCGATGATCAGCGTATTCATAATTACCTATTGGCTTATGCGTCTGACTTTGAGTTTTTACCAACTGCATTACAGCCGCATGGCGTGTCGTTTATGCAGCCAAATATGCAGGTCGCAACAATTGACCATGCAATGTGGTTTCATCGCTCGTTTAGATTAGACGACTGGATTTTATACACCATAGACAGCCCGAGTGCGAGCTCAGGCAGAGGACTGGTAAGAGGGCAATTTTTTGATCGCCAAGGCAACTTGGTTGCCTCAACAATTCAAGAAGGGGTTATGCGTCAGCGCTAACCCTATCTATGTATAGCGGCTAGTTACACTGATCTTGAACAATGTCGCTAATCGATTGCCATATACGGGCAGGTAGCAATGTTTTAAGTTGTGAATAGGTTTCGCACAATTGCGTACTGCCCACCAAGCCATTATCGCCTTCTGTCACAAGCCCTTCACCACGTAAGTTATCGATAAAACCAACCAGTACTTTTTTATCAAAAAACTCTGGTGTTTTAATGCCGTGTAATGTGCCTAAGCGATCTGCTAATACTTGGCTTTCTCGCTCAAGCTCAGCCTTTTCAATGCCATTACTCGTTTGTATAAAACCAATCACAATAGCGTAGCGTTGCAGAGTGAAGCTCAATGCTCGCCCTAGCATTTCTAATTTTGCTAAGCAGTCGTTGGTATTAGTAATGTGTATATTGTCGCCATCAAATTCAATTAAGTTTTGATCAGCAAAATTGGCCAAGATACGCGTAATGTAGTTTTCATCAAGGGGCTGTAAATACCATTCTTTGGCAAATAGTGGATAAAACGAATGTACTAATTGTTCACACTGCTTAATTGTTGTCGTGTGCTGCTTAAATAAGTGCAATGCCAACAAGCTAGGTACTGCAAATAGATGCAAAATATTGTTACGGTAATAATTAAAGAGTGTTTTTTCTTTATCGCTAATGGCAATAATTTCGCCAAACTCATCACTTATCACATCAAATTTGTTAAGTTTTAAGGCATGTGTAAGAAGTTGCTCAGGCGTTTCGTCAGGCGCCGTTACTTTATCGCTATAACTTGCATCACGCTGCAGGCGTAAGTAAAAATCGAGCTGAGCTAATAGCTTTGGTTTACTTAAAGCGTGCTTGTCGTTTACTAGCAATACCATTGCTAATAAGTTAACAGCATTTAAAGCAGCTGCATTATTAATTTTAACCATAACTTGGTCTGCTAAGGCTGCAACTTGTGGGCCTAACCACTGAGGTTTTTGTACGTCAGTTGGGTGAACCGCGTCGCGCCAGTCGGGTTGGTTATCATTTAAATATTGGTTAACCGAAATAGGATCGCCAAAATTTAGGTAACCACGTCCGTAGTTTTTAAGGTTTTTTATCGCTTTAAAAATACCAAATACCGACTCGCCTTTCTTATCTTTTCCAGCAAGCTCTTTAAGGTACGTATTTATTTCCATGACATGTTCGTAGCCAATATACACAGGGACTATTGATACTGGTCGATCGATACCGCGTAGCATGGCTTGAAAGGTCATTGCAAGCATACCTGTTTTGGGCGGTAACAAACGCCCTGTACGGCTACGCCCGCCTTCTGTGTAAAACTTAACTGAGTAACCTTTAATAAATAACTGACTCAAATATTCTTTAAAAATAGCTGAGTACAGTTTATTGCCTGCAAACGAGCGGCGAATAAAAAACGCACCCGAGCGGCGAAATATGCCACCGGCAGGAAAAAAGTTAAGGTTAACACCTGCGGCTATATGCGGTGGCACCAAACCTAAATGGTAAATAGAGTAAGTAAGAAGCAAGTAGTCCATATGGCTACGATGACAAGGCATGTAAATAATTTCATGGCCTTTATTAGTTAGTTCATGCAATTGCTCTGTGTGTTTTATGTGTATGCCGTTGTATAGCTTATTCCAAAGCCATGTTAAAAAGCGATCAGCAACGCGTATCATTGCTTCAGAATAGTTTGCGGCTATTTCATCAAGTAGCTTAAGCGCATTTTGACGAGCTTCGGTTTGGCTAATATTTTTAGCTTTTGCTTCATCCTGAATGGCTTTTTTTATTGTTGGTGAAGCAAGAAGAGAGTTAAACAATTGCTCGCGCGATGGCATTTTTGGGCCTGTGGCTGCCAGTTTTTGACGCTTAAAGTGAACCCGGGCAACACGTAGTAATTTTTGTGGTAGCTCATTTACATCAGCTTTTTCATTTACAATAAGTGATAAGTCGAGTGGTTGGCTAAAGCGAATAAAGTTGTCGCGACCAGAAAACAACACAACAAAAAACTTTCTAAACCAGCTTGGTGTAACCGAATGCGTTATTAAAGTACGTAATCCTGGTTTTTCTTTACCTGGATCGCGTCCCCATAAAATAGTTGCAGGTATCACTTGTACATTTTTTTGGCCACTATTTATAAGGTGATCAATTATTTGTTTGCCTTGTGCCAGTGCATTGGTTGGTTTTGCTGTATCGCCAAATAAAGGTGGTGGATTTTTAATACCAATAAATCGCTCTAAATGTTCATTACCTAATATTTGCTCTTCAGTAGGACTAGGTAAGCCGTGTTTTTTACAAGCATGAGCCAGCGCCGCAAGATCAAAACGAGAATTTAAACGCACTATATAAAATGTAGGGTAATCAGGATTTAAATCGTACTGTTTAATAGGGTTTTCTGGAAGGACTTTGCTTTTAACAAATAAGCGACTAAATCCAGCAGATAAAACGTTTAAACAATAATTAAAAATACGCATCGACTCACCATATTGAGGGTGTTAAAAAGCAAAATTAGCGTGATAGGATACCATATTATCTAAAAAATCGCTTCTTTACGAAATGAGATTAGTTAATGCAGCTATTGACTCGCATTGAAAAATTTAGTTCCAGTATAGTCACATAATATAAGCTGGCACTTATTTAGACGAATTAATCATTGATACTTTGTTTTGAATTAGTTGTTGCATTTATCACCAATACCTCTATAATACGCAGGCTTTCAAAATTCCCCCGGGAACTTGAAAGGATAAATTAAGCTTGGATTTCAAGCTAATAAACAGGAGTTCCGATTTGGAACTCAACGTAGATATAATCAAACAGCCGACATCTTAATAATTAAGATTGTTTCGGTCGTTTTTTTATGCTCTTTTAAATGCTCTTTATATTGAGGTTAAGAATGTCAAATCAACGCATTCGTATTCGCCTAAAAGCTTTTGACCACCGTTTGATTGACCAATCAACGGCAGAAATCGTGGAAACTGCGAAACGCACTGGCGCACAAGTACGTGGTCCAATCCCACTACCTACACGCTTTGAACGTTTTACTGTACTTACTTCACCGCACGTAAACAAAGATGCGCGTGATCAGTACGAAATCCGCACCCATAAACGTCTGATAGACATCGTAGAACCAACTGACAAGACTGTTGACGCGCTTATGCGTTTAGATCTTGCTGCTGGTGTTGATGTTCAAATCAGCCTGGGTTAATCGGAAGATTAGAGAGGTTTTAGGAAAATGGCATTAGGTCTAGTCGGTCGTAAAGTGGGTATGACACGAATCTTCACTGAAGATGGTGTATCTATCCCTGTGACAGTTATTGAAGCGACACCTAACCGCATTGCTCAGATCAAATCTGACGCAACAGACGGTTATAACGCGCTTCAAGTAACCGCAGGCACTAAAAAAGCAAGTCGTGTAAACAAAGCTTCAGCGGGTCACTTCGCTAAAGCTGGCGTTGAAGCGGGTCGCGGTCTGTGGGAATTCCGCCTTAACGGTGGTGAAGGCGATTTTGAAGTAGGCGCAGAGCTTACTGTTGAGTTATTCAACGAAATCAACAAGGTTGACGTAACCGGTACTTCTAAAGGTAAAGGTTTCCAAGGTGGTGTTAAGCGCTGGAATTTCAGCATGCAAGACGCTACACATGGTAACTCTCTATCTCACCGTGCTCCTGGTTCAATCGGTCAAAACCAATCACCTGGTAAGGTGTTTAAAGGTAAGAAAATGGCCGGTCATATGGGTGCTGAGCGTGTAACGACTCAAAACTTAGAACTAGTTCGCGTTGACGCTGAGCGTAACTTGCTTTTAGTGAAAGGTGCAGTACCTGGATCTATCGGCGGTGACGTTATCGTTAAACCAGCTGTTAAAGCATAAGTCCTGGAGATTTAGTGATGGAATTAGCAATCAAAGACGCTTCTGGCGCTCTTGAAGTTTCTGAAGCTACTTTTGGACGTGAGTTTAACGAAGCATTAGTACACCAAGTAGTTGTTGCTTACGCAGCAGGTGCTCGTCAAGGTACTCGTGCTCAGAAGACACGTTCTGAAGTAAGCGGTGGTGGTAAAAAACCATGGGCTCAAAAAGGTACTGGCCGTGCACGTGCTGGTACAATCCGTAGTCCAATTTGGCGTTCAGGTGGCGTTAGCTTCGCAGCTAAACCACAAGACCACAGCCAAAAAGTAAACCGTAAAATGTACCGTGGTGCGATCAAAAGCATCCTATCTGAACTAGTTCGTCAAGAGCGTTTAATCGTTGTTGAAAGTTTTGGTCTTGAAGCACCAAAAACTAAAGATCTAGTAGCTAAGCTTAAAGAGCTTGAGCTTAAAGATGTACTTATCGTGACTGAAGAAGTAGATGAAAATCTTTTCTTATCAGCACGTAACCTTTATAAGGTTGACACGCGTGATGTAGCTGGTATCGATCCTGTAAGCTTAATTGCTTTCGACAAGGTACTTATTACAGCCGCTGCTGTTAAGCAACTTGAGGAGGCGCTAGCATGATCCGTGAAGAACGTCTTTTAAAAGTGATCCTTGCTCCACACATCTCTGAAAAAAGCACAATTGCTGCTGAAGAAAACAACACGATTGTTTTCAAAGTAGTAAATGACGCAACTAAAGCTGAAATTAAAGCAGCAGTTGAGAAGCTTTTTGAAGTAGAAGTAACGGGTGTTCGCACACTTAACGTTAAGGGTAAAACAAAACGTACTGGCATGCGTTTCGGTCGTCGTAGCGACTGGAAGAAAGCTTACGTTACTCTTAAAGAAGGCAGCGAGCTAGACTTTGTCGGCGGCGCCGAGTAATAAGGGGATAGAATTATGGCACTTCAAAAGTGTAAGCCTACTTCTGCGGGTCGTCGTCACCTAGTTAAAGTGGTTAACTCTGATTTACATAAGGGTAAGCCATACGCACCACTTTTAGAGAAAAACTCTAAATCAGGTGGTCGTAATAACAATGGTCGTATTACGGTTCGTCATATCGGTGGTGGTCATAAACATCATTACCGTTTAATCGATTTTAAACGTACTAAAGATGGCATTCCAGCTACTGTTGAACGTTTAGAATACGATCCAAATCGTAGCGCAAACATCGCTCTTGTATTATATGCAGACGGTGAGCGTCGTTACATTATCGCACCTAAAGGCTTAAAAGCTGGTGATGCAATCCAGTCTGGTGTTGATGCACCAATCAAAGCTGGTAATGCACTACCAATGCGTAATATGCCTGTAGGTTCGACTGTTCACAACGTAGAATTAAAACCAGGTAAAGGTGCACAAATCGCACGTTCTGCTGGTGCTTACGTTCAAATTCTTGCACGTGATGGTCAGTATGTAACATTACGTCTTCGTTCAGGCGAAGTACGTAAAGTTGAAGCTGATTGTCGTGCTACACTTGGTGAAGTTGGCAATGCTGAGCATATGCTTCGTTCACTTGGTAAAGCAGGTGCAAACCGCTGGCGTGGTATTCGTCCGACAGTTCGTGGTGTTGCCATGAACCCGGTTGATCACCCACACGGTGGTGGTGAAGGTCGTACTTCTGGTGGTCGTCATCCTGTGTCTCCATGGGGTAAGCCGACTAAGGGTGCGAAGACGCGTAAGAACAAGCGTACGGATAAATTTATAGTACGTCGTCGTACTAAGTAATATTGAGGAATAGCCATGCCACGCTCTCTCAAGAAGGGTCCTTTTATAGACCTACACTTGCTGAAGAAGGTAGAGAAAGCTTTGGAAAGCGGTGAGAAAAAGCCAATTAAAACTTGGAGCCGTCGTTCAATGATCATACCTAACATGATCGGATTGACCATTGCTGTCCATAATGGTCGCCAGCACGTACCAGTTTTCGTTTCTGACGAAATGATCGGTCACAAACTAGGTGAATTTGCACCAACTCGCACTTACCGTGGCCATGCTGCGGATAAGAAAGCGAAGAAACGTTAAGAGGGGAAGATAAATGCAAGCATTAGCTAAACATAAATTCGCCTCTGGTTCGGCGCAAAAAGCACGTCTAGTTGCAGATCAGATCCGCGGGTTACCTGTCGATCGCGCACTAGAAATCCTGGCGTACAGCCCGAAAAAAGCGGCTGTATTAGTTAAGAAAGTACTTGAGTCTGCTATTGCTAACGCAGAGCATAACGAAGGTGCTGACATTGATGAGCTTCGTGTAACTACGATCTTTGTGGACGATGGTCCTACAATGAAACGTATTATGCCTCGTGCTAAAGGACGCGCAGACCGCATCCTTAAGCGTACAAGCCATATCACTGTTATGGTTTCAGATAGCTAGGAGTATAAGTAATGGGACAAAAAGTTCATCCTACTGGTATTCGCCTAGGTATATCTAAACCTTGGGTTTCTACCTGGTACGCGAGTTCTAAAGATTTCTCTGATCAGCTTTTTGGCGATCACAAAGTTCGTGCATTCCTTACAAAGGAATTAAAAACAGCTTCTGTGTCTAAAATCGTTATTGAGCGTCCAGCAAAATCAATCCGCGTAACAATCCACACGGCTCGTCCGGGTGTTGTTATCGGTAAAAAAGGCGAAGACGTAGAAAAATTACGTCAAGCAGTAACTAAAATCGCTGGTGTACCTGCTCAGATTAATATCTCTGAAGTACGTAAACCAGAACTTGATGCACAACTAGTAGCAGACGGCATTGCCTCTCAACTAGAGCGTCGTGTTATGTTCCGTCGCGCTATGAAGCGTTCGGTACAAAATGCAATGCGCATCGGTTCAAAAGGGATTAAAGTTGAAGTTAGCGGTCGTCTTGGCGGCGCAGAAATCGCACGTTCAGAATGGTATCGTGAAGGTCGTGTACCTCTACATACTCTTCGTGCTGATATCGACTACGCAACTTCTGAAGCCTTAACCACTTATGGTATCATTGGTGTTAAAGTTTGGATCTTCAAAGGCGAAGTTATTGGTGGTTTACCACTAGTACAAGAGCAAGAGAAGCCAGCTAAACGCGCACCAAAGAAAGCCAAGAAAAGTGCTAAGTAGAGGTAGCGAGTAATGTTACAGCCAAAACGTACAAAATTCCGTAAAATGCACAAAGGCCGCAACCGCGGTTTAGCGCAAAACGGTAACAAAGTAAGCTTCGGTACTTTCGGATTGAAAGCTACTGGCCGTGGCCGCATGACTGCTCGTCAAATCGAAGCAGCTCGTCGTGCTATGACGCGTCACGTGAAACGTCAAGGTAAAATCTGGATCCGTGTCTTCCCTGACAAACCGATTACAGAAAAACCTCTTGAAGTTCGTATGGGTAAAGGTAAAGGTTCTGTTGAATATTGGGTTGCTGAAATTCAGCCTGGTAAAGTACTTTACGAAATGGAAGGTGTTTCTGAAGAGCTTGCTCGTGAAGCATTCGACCTTGCAGCTCGTAAACTGCCATTCAAAACAACTTTCGTAACTCGGACGGTAATGTGATGAAAGCAAGCGAACTAAAAGACAAAAGCGTAGAAGAGCTTAATGCTGAACTTCTAGGACTTCTTCGTGAGCAGTTTAACCTGCGCATGCAAGCAAGCACTGGTCAGTTAGCTCAGACACACACGCTAAGAACAGTACGTCGCGATATCGCGCGTGTAAAAACAATTATTAACCAGAAGGCAGGTCAATAATGAGCGATAAAATTCGTACTCTTCAAGGCCGTGTAGTTAGCGACAAGATGGAAAAATCTTTCACTATCGCAATCGCACGTTACGTGAAGCACCCAATCTATGGGAAATTCATTAAACGTACAACTAAGCTACACGTACATGACGAAAACAACACAGCAAAAGCGGGTGACGTAGTTACTATCCGTGAATGTGCACCAATTTCTAAGAATAAATCTTGGACTTTAGTAGACGTTGTTTCTAGTCCAAAACAAGCTTAATTTTTAATTAAGTTAGTTTTGTAAAAAAGCCCCGGCATTAGCTGGGGCTTTTTGTATTTAGTACCGCAGTAAAGTAACTTATTGATAATTTTTAGACCGACAATACACCTTTTAAATGAACTAAACCTGCCCAGTTATACTCATAAAGTAAGCTGTTCACAGGGAGTTGATGTGTTGAAAGGTAACTATAAAGCGTGGGGTATATCAATTGGTTTACATATTGTTGTTATTTATTTGGTTTCGAGGCAAACGATTGAGATAGCACAACCATACGCAGGCAAAGTGATAAAAGCGTATGTAATGGTGGACCTTACAGCATTACCCAGTAATACAAAAAGTAAACAGCCGAATGCTTCACTCCCTGAAAATGATACCGAGCTTGATGCAAGTGAGTTAACACCTAAGCCGCTTAAAGGGCATGACTTTGAGAATGCTCAGCAATTAAAATTAAATTTACCAGAGAATGCCACTCAGACAAGTAAAAGCATTGCCATAAGTACTGATAGAAAAAAGCATAATGTAAATAAAGCCGCGATTGAGCCTAAAAAAAATAAGGTTAATTCAAAAACTCAGCAGCAGCCATTTAAAAAAATTGATCCATACGCATCAATAACTCCGTTTTCAATTTCCAGTAATGCTATTGTATCCTTTGATTTCCCGCAGATAGCAACTTCGCCAAAGAGCAAAAATCATCAACACATAACGGTTCCAATTGAGCATTCTAGTGATTTAAAATCAGCGGTATTGTGGCAAAGCGCAGATGGTAGTCAGCGGGTGGAAATGTACAAAGGTATGTGCTACAAGATTGATTTTAATGGTGTTATGGGTAAAGCAGGCTTGCCAACAGGATCGCCAAGGCCATGCAAAGATAACGATCGTATTCTATATAATAAAATAATGGATAAGTGGAACGCTAAAAAGCCTATTAAGTAGTGTGTTTAAACTTTATTAAGAGGCTTAATTAATAAATGCTTTTTAGAAAAAGCGGCAACGACAACGGATAGCAAAATACAAAGCGTGGAGCCTACAATTAAAAAGCGGTTTTCAATCCGGCTAACTTGCCTCTCACCTAAAATTTGGTAAATAACATCACCTTCAATAAATTGCTCGCCTTGGTAGTGCTGACTGACGTTGAACGCTACAAAATCGCCTAATTTGGCCTGATAAGTAAAGTAAGTCTCTGGGTAGAAAATTTCATAGGTTGCGCATAACCACATTACGAGACCAGTAATAAGCATAATTAAACTTACAAACAGCCTTTTTTTAATCTGTGTGCTTTGTAATGTTTTTGATGGTAAATACTTATCTAAACACGTTTTGCCATAGCAAAGTTCGAGCTTTTCAATTACCTCAGCGGACGGAATAAATTGTCCATTTTCAAGCTTAGATAAGTAAGATTGTTGAATACCAATCTCGCGTGCAGCAAATGCTTGCGTCCATTTTTTATTTGCTCTTAATTGCTTTAGTTCAATTCCTAGCGACAAGTTTCTTCCTTACCTTGTTTAATGCTCATCTATTTATTATCGCTAAAAATGGTGTGTTTAAATAGCCCAATAAGCAATATTCATTACTATGAATTAAAAGAATATTATGAATATTAATAAGTTAAGTTTTAATAGGTGATAAATTGGTTATGCTAGGCAGACTAAATAATAAAGGAGTATAACGAATGAAAATGTACTTTTATAAAGCGGTAATGGGGATTACTTTTGGGTTTTTATCCTCAGCGTGTATTGCAGAGCCAGTATTTGCGATTAAAGCCACTATTTACAAGCTAGAGAGTAAAATAACTATAGACAGCAAAATAGATGAAACATTAAAAAATTTACAACCGATTCACCAACCTCAGTTATTAGCTAACTTAAATAAAAGCGCATTAATAGAAATAGGCGACGGTGAGCAGCTAACAGCACTTGAGGTAAAAACAAATGAACAAGGAAGTTTTTATAATGCGAGCATGAAGCTCAAAGAAAAAGTAGATAGCGATTGGCAGTCTATTACGTCTTTCATGCCTAATATTCCCAATGGGCAAACTGTATATTTTAGCCGCACATTTACAGACAGCGTATGGGTGATTAAATTAACGGGAAAGCGCTATGAGTCTATTGCACTTGGTCAGGCGAGTTTTAAATAGCCTCAACCTTGGCTGAGGCTATATTTTCTACCAAATCATTTCTACAAATTCAGGGTAGTCGATAAACGGATTACGGTTACCTTGAAATTCAAATGCTGCTTGGTTTCGATCTATTTCCATTTGGCTAACAGGGTCTGCGTTATGCCAGTTGATTAACATGGCAACAACCCAGCTTTCAAATACCTGCGAACTGGTGCCGTTAAGAACGGCATTACTTGCAGTGGTATTATTTTGCCACGTCCCAATCACATTTTCATAGCGTGTAGCCATGTAAAAATAGGCACGGGCAAAGTCACCTTTAAACTCATCAATGGGTTCAAACACTGTGCCCGTGTAATTAATGGCACTACTTGCAGAGCCTAACTTACTGCCATTAGTTGATGTAAACGTGGCGCTTGCCACTTCACCAAACGGAAAGTTGCTGCGTTTAGAGTTTACATAGCCATCGGTTGCATAAATATGATGAACATCTGAGTTCATAGGCTCATTTGTACCGCCAAACCAACTTTTAGGGAACGAATGCTCGCGGTTGTAACAACCACCTTCGCCACTGTAATTGCCACATTGATCGCTAACGGCTGTGTATGTGTAGCTATCGTTACCATTTGGCTTTTCACTGTACATATCTAAAATACTATTATCGTTTTCAAAGTATGTATCGCGAGCCGATGAATCATAAAAGTTCCATATTGCAGAGTACCCCTGCGAGCTATGATTATTAATGATGTTATAAAGCTCAGTTTTTAATGCGTAACCGGTTAGGCCTTGTGCTGTAACATAATAACCTGTTGGTGTTGTAGGGGTGCCACCAGAGCCACCGCCAAGCGAAAATGAAGTACTTTCAGCGTTGCTGAAGCTTGCGCCACTTGCCAGGGTTGCCCCACCACTAGTAAGTGCATAACTACCGCTACCAAAACTACAACAGATACCATCACCGTAGCTGTCGTTAATAGTAAAGGTATAGGCGCCATCACCTAAACACAGTGCTTCGTTATATTGTGTATTAGACGCATAGCCACTCCCGCTTGCAACTGTATTACCTTGGTTATTATTAATAGCCCAGCTTGTTTCGCTACCATAATTATCTGTCGTCAGACTAAAAGAGAGACTATTGCCCGAGCAACTCCCAGAGCTACTGTCGTTACTTGTAGGTAGAAAATTATCTACATAGACAAGTTCATTGCCATCAAAGCCACTGACATCATAAAAGCGTAGGCCAACATTAATGGTTTTATTGCTACTTGCTGTATAGCTGTGGCTAATTGTTTGCCATTGATTAGTTAGCGTATTATTGGAGTAGCCTTGGTAACCATCTACGAATAAACGGGCTTTAATTTTTCCTTCTGTGTGGTAAACATCAGTTGAAAACGCATAGGTTTTTCCTGCTTCTACCGTTATTTGTTGTAATAAATCGGTGTTAGCCTGAGAGCCTGTGGTTACATTAACTGCTGCTGCACTATTACCTGTTTTAACAATATTTGTTGAGCGCGATAGGCTAATACCGCTATCTATTGTGCTCCACGCGTCAGGTGTATTGCCTGACCATTGCTCAAAACTGCCATTTTCTACATTTGCCATTACCGGAAGTGTGCCAAGTAATAAGGCTGTTCCGAATAGTTTATTTTTATATGTCCCGTGTGACATGATTGTTCCTATTTTTATAATGAGTGAATAATATACATTACTTTGTTTAGGTTACAAAATTGTTAATTTAAAATTTAATAAAAAGCAATAATCGCTCTTTAATCTGTTTTTTTAGGTGTTTTTTAAAATTAATAACTAAATGGAATATCAAAGCAGATTCTATTCTTTTTTGATAAGTCGATAGCCCGTTATCCTGCACAGTAAGAAAACCTCAGCAAACTTATATCGGCTGAGGAAAAACTCATTTTTAACAATACACGGTGTGTGTTGTGCTTAATTTTCAGGGTTATGGGGAATCGATTCATGTTGTTAGGTCAACTAAATGCTGCGGCAAGCCCGCTATCGCAAGAGCAAGTTCAAAAGCTGCAAGGTTTAGTGGCTGAGCTTAATCCAATACAACAAGCGTGGGTAAGTGGTTACTTAGCAGCTAATGCAAATGCTTCAGCACTTGGTATGCCTACGGCTGGCACATCAGTAACGGGCGATGCAGCAGTATTAACTATTTTATATGGCTCACAAACGGGTAATGCAAAAGGTGTTGCAACCCAAATGAAAGAGCAAGCTGAATCGCGTGGTTTATCAGCCAAATTAGTGAGTATGTCTGATTACAAACCAACGGCCCTGAAAAAAGAAAAGTTTTTAACCGTTGTTGTATCGACTTACGGTGAAGGTGAACCGCCTGAAGATGGCGAAACGTTGCACGCATTTTTAGCCACTAAAAAGGCCCCTAAACTCGACGGTGTTAAAATAGCTGTCATTGGTCTAGGCGATTCTAGCTATGAGTTTTTCTGCCAAACAGCAAAAGATTTTGAAGAGCGTTTAAATAAGTTAGGCGCTGAGTCAGTTTACCAACGCGCTGATTTAGATGTTGACTACGAAGAAGAAGCTGCAACATGGATTCAAGGCGCACTGGATGCATTTGAACCAGATTTAAAAGCGCAACAGGGTAACGCAGGTGGACAAGCCGCGGTTATGCCATTTGGTGCACCAACACCTGCAGCTAGCCAGTACACAAAGCAAAATCCATTTGAAGCCGAATTATTAGCCGTTCAAAAAATTACCGGGCGTGATTCAACAAAAGATGTACGCCATGTAGAAATTTCGCTTGAAGGCTCTGATATCACTTACACACCGGGCGACTCACTGGGTGTATATTTTTTAAATGATGAGGCGTTAGTTGATGAAGTGCTAGAACTTACCCAAATTGATGGTTCAAGTCGCGTTAAAGTTGCGAATGAAGAATTGAGCGTGCGTGATGCGCTTATCGAAAAATTAGAGCTAACGCAGTCATATCCAGGTTTTGTTGAAAAATACGCAACAGCAATAGGCACGCCTGAGCTACTTAAGCTAGTTGAAGATAAAGCTGCAATGCGTGCTTACATTGAGCCACGCCAAATATTTGATGTTATTCGTCAAAATCCAGCAAAACTAGATGCACAAACATTAGTTGATTGCTTACGTAAGCTTCAGGCTCGTTTATATTCTATAGCGTCTAGCCAAAGCGAAGTTGAAGACGAAGTGCATTTAACGGTTGGACTTGTTGAGTTTGATACTTTTGACAGCGAGCACTTAGGTGGTTGTTCTGGTTATTTAGCGCGTCGTGCTGAAGAAGGCTGCAAAGTAAAAGTATTTAGCGAACATAATGACAACTTCCGTTTACCGGCTAACGATGAAACACCTATTATCATGGTGGGTCCGGGTACTGGTATTGCGCCATTCCGCGCATTTTTACAAGAGCGTGACTCGCGTGAAGCACAGGGTAAAAACTGGCTGTTTTTTGGTAACCCACACTTTACTCAAGACTTTTTATACCAAGTAGAAATTCAAGGTTATTTAAAGTCAGGTTTACTTAATAAAGTAGATGTTGCATTTAGCCGTGACCAAGCCGAAAAAATCTATGTACAAGATAAGCTTCGCAAAAACTCAAAAGACATTTTTGAGTGGTTAGAAGCTGGCGCTCACTTTTATGTATGTGGAGACGCAAACCGTATGGCAAAAGATGTACATCAAGCATTGGTTGATATCATTAAAGAAAATACGGGTAAAAATGATGAAGACGCAGAACAATATTTAAAAGACCTGCGTAGCGCAAACCGCTATCAGAAAGACGTGTATTAATCACGTTTCTTATTTTATTAACAGCTAACAGCCGTCACTGTAACAAATTTAGGATTTAAAATGAGCGAACAAGATAAAAACGTAAAGCTTTCTGATAACGAGCGTTTGAAAAGAGAAAGTAACTTTTTACGAGGCACTATAGAGCAAGACTTAAAAGATGAAATTACCGGTGGTTTTACAGCCGATAACTTCCAACTTATACGTTTTCACGGTATGTATCAGCAAGATGATCGCGATATACGCCCAGAGCGTGCAAAGCAAAAATTAGAACCGCTGCATAACGTAATGCTACGTGCGCGTATGCCTGGCGGTATTATCAAGCCAGAGCAGTGGTTAGCAATCGATAAGTTTGCTGATGATAAAACCAGCTACGGCAGCATTCGTTTAACTACGCGTCAAACGTTTCAGTTCCATGGTGTTTTAAAGCCAAATATTAAAGGCATGCACCAAATGCTAAATAGCGTGGGCATTGACTCTATTGCTACCGCAGGTGATGTAAACCGTAATGTGCTGTGTACTACTAACCCTGTTGAGTCTGAGCTACACCAAGAAGCGTATGAGTGGGCTGCAAAAATTTCAGAGCATTTATTACCAAAAACAAAAGCGTATGCTGAAATTTGGTTAAACGGCGAAAAAGCAGAAACGACAGAAGAACCTATTTTAGGTTCTAACTACTTACCGCGTAAGTTTAAAACCACGGTTACTATTCCGCCTAACAACGAAGTCGATGTGCATGCGAATGACTTAAACTTTGTTGCTATTGCTGAAGATGGCAAGCTTGTTGGCTTTAACGTACTTGTAGGTGGTGGCCTTGCTATGACCCACGGTGATACGGCTACGTATCCGCGTAAAGCTGACGACTTTGGTTTTATCGCGCTAGAAGACACCTTAAAAATTGCTGAGCACGTTGTATCAGTGCAGCGCGATTGGGGTAACCGCTCTAACCGTAAAAATGCAAAAACTAAATACACACTAGATCGTGTTGGGTCTGACGTATTTAAAGCAGAAGTAGAAAAACGCGCGGGTGTAAACTTTGCACCTAGCCGCCCATATGAATTTACTCATCGAGGCGACCGTATTGGTTGGGTAGAAGGCATTGATGGTAAGCACCACCTTACGCTATTTATTCAAAGCGGCCGTATTTTAGATTACCCAGATAAGCCACTTAAAACAGGGTGTCGTAAAATTGCAGAAGTTCACCAAGGTGATATGCGTATGACGGCAAACCAAAATTTAATTATTGCCGGTGTACCTGCAGATCAAAAAGCAGTGATTGAAGAAATTGCTCGTAACCATGGTTTGATTGACGACGGTGACACAGAGCAACGTAAAAACTCAATGGCGTGTGTGGCATTACCTACATGCCCGCTTGCAATGGCCGAAGCTGAGCGTTACTTACCAAGCTTAATTGAAAAAACTGAAGCTTTACTCGCTAAACACGGGATACCAGACGATAGCATTATTATGCGCGTTGTAGGTTGTCCTAATGGTTGTGGCCGCGCAATGCTTGCAGAAGCAGGGCTGGTAGGTAAAGGGCCTGGTAAATACAACGTTTACTTAGGCGGTAACCTTGAAGGTACACGCATTCCTAAACTGTACCTTGAAAACGTAGGTGAAGATGTTTACCTAGAGGCGTTTGATAAGCTAATTGGCCAGTGGGCAAGTGAGCGAAACGACGGTGAATGTTTTGGTGACTTTGTAATTCGCAAAGGCATTGTTGCTGAAGTAAAAGTATCAGTAACCGATTTTCACGCATAATTAGATACCAGCGCTTGGCGCTGGTGAGGCTTGGAATTTTCCATGAGTGAATTTAAAAATATATTACAGCTAGATAAACAAAGCCAAGCGGCTATGTTAGCTGATGCTAATGGTGTATTAGCAAATATGAGCGCAGAGCAACGTGTTGCGTGGGCGCTTGAAAATTTACCCGATACCGCGTTTCTATCGTCAAGCTTTGGGATTCAAGCTGCGGTGATGTTGCATTTAATGACAACCCAACGCCCAGACATTCCTGTTGTATTAACAGACACTGGTTATTTGTTCCCTGAGACGTACCAGTTTATTGAGCAAATGAGCGAGCGTTTGTCACTTAATTTAAAAGTGTACAAGGCGCAGCTGAGCCCAGCATGGCAAGAAGCTAAGTTTGGAAAGTTATGGGAGCAAGGTGAGGACGGTATTAAGCAATATAATCAGCTTAATAAAGTTGAGCCAATGACTCGCGCTTTAAAAGAAATTGAAGCGGGTACCTGGTTTAGTGGTTTACGTCGCGATCAATCTTCTACTCGTGCAGATAAGCAGTTTGTAGAAATAAGCCGTGGTACGGTAAAAGTGTACCCGATTATTGAATGGTCAAACCGCGATGTATATCAATACCTAACTAAGCATGACTTACCTTACCACCCATTATGGGAGCAAGGGTATGTATCAATGGGCGATGTACACACTACACGCAAACTAGAGCCGGGCATGACTGAAGAAGAAACCCGCTTTTTTGGTTTAAACCGTGAATGCGGTCTTCATATGGATGGTGATGGTATTTAGTACCTTAACGCTTTATTTAACCGCAATTAAACGCAGCTTAGGCTGCGTTTTTTATTATCTAAATTTAGATAATAAAATTGCCAGTGAGTGCTTTATTCACTAATATTATATTAAAGGAACAAACAAAGCAGGAACGCTATGAAATACTTTACCTATTTAGCAATATCAGTGATGGTAATTGCTGTCATATCATTATTTTATTTAAAAAAGCCAGACGGCCAACCTTGGCTTTCAGGTTCAACTATCAGCAAAGAAACCCAGCAAATTAAAGAGCAAATGGTTGCGTTATCAACCAATACGCTAAATCAAGCTGTAAAAGGCATTCACGAGGCTGGCGATAAAGTGACGAGTAGCATTTCAAGCAACAGCTCAACGATTACCTCTTCAAGTACTATTTATAAGTGGCAAGATGAAACAGGCCAATGGCATTATTCAGATAGCCCTAACCCTCATGGTAAAAGCATAGAGTTAACCCTCAACCCTGAGGATATAACCGTGATTGGTGCAGAAGATACTTCTATTTTAAACTTAGAGTCTAGTACTAGTGAGATGTCAGCTAATACGCAAACCCCTTCAATATTAAATCCTGAATCGATTAAAAAGCTGTTTGAAGATGCAGAAAACATCGAAAAAAAATTAGAAAAACGTAATAAAGAAATTAATAACTTAAGTGTACTTTAAGCGCTATTCATGAGTATGAGAGCGGGTATAACGTTTTTCAGCTTCCATTAGTAAAATGGTTAAATATATTTTGGTGGGTAGTGACAAGAGTATACCCACAGCGATGCAAGCTGCAGATGCAATAATGCCGTTAATACCAAATTGCTCATTAAATCCATTAGATATGATAAGTGTATGGCCTGTAACTATAAGGCATAAGCCAAGTACAATAGATGTTTTAAGTACTCTAATAATCGTTACATGCGACATAATGCCTCCACTGGTTATGGTGCCAGTGTAATAGGCTATGTGTTTTGTATATTGATACAGCGCAATAATAAGGCAGTTATAAAAAAGGCCTCATGGTTGTAACCATAAGGCCTATGAGTCATTCACTACGCAGCTTAGTTAAGCATGTTACGCAGTACATATTGTAAAATACCGCCATGCTTGTAGTAATCCCACTCTTTAGGAGTATCAATACGTACATCGGCTTTTACGCTTGTTTTTTTGCCTTCGGCATTGGTTGCTATCAGTGTAATCTCGTCGGTTTTATCGTAAAGACCTTGAATATCAAACTCTTCTTGGCCAGTTAAACCATGCGACTCATAGCTTTCACCCTCTTTAAATTGTAATGGCAGTACACCCATTCCAATTAAGTTAGAGCGGTGAATACGTTCATAGCTTTGTGCAAAAACAGCTTTCACACCTAGCAACAACGAACCTTTTGCAGCCCAATCGCGTGACGAGCCAGTACCATATTCTTTTCCGGCTAAAATAATAAGCGGTGTATCATTTTTTTGATATGCCATAGCTGCATCATAAATACTTTCTAAGCTATTATCTGGTTGCGTGCGTGTTACACCGCCTTCAGTGCCCGGTGCTAACAAGTTTTTAAGTCGTACGTTAGCAAAGGTGCCACGCATCATTACTTCATGGTTACCTCGGCGAGAGCCGTAAGAATTAAACTGTGCTTTTTCTACATTGTGCTCTTGTAGATAAAGACCAGCAGGTGCATCCGCTTTAATCGCGCCTGCAGGAGAGATGTGATCGGTTGTTACCGAGTCTCCTAGCTTGGCTAAACAGCGAGCCCCTTCAATGGTAGGAATACCCGGTGGCTCTACGGTCATGCCATCAAAAAATGGTGCTTTTTTAATATAGGTAGATGCGTCGTTCCAATCATACAACTTACCATCAGGTATTTGAATTTGTTGCCAGCGGCTATCGCCTTCATAAACATTGGCGTAGCTTGTTGCAAACATCTCTTTGGTAACCGTTTCTTTTACTAAGTCGCTAACCTCTTTCACACTTGGCCAAATGTTTTTAAGGTAAATATCGTTACCGTTTTCATCTTGTGCAAGGGGCTCGTTATAAACATCTATGTCTGTTCTACCTGCAATTGCGTAGGCAACAACCAAAGGAGGAGAGGCTAAAAAGTTCATTTTAACATCTTGGTGTATACGCCCTTCAAAATTTCGATTACCCGATAAGATAGAGCTGACTACCAGCTTGTGTTTTTGAATAGCTTGTGAGATTTCATCAGCCAGCGGTCCTGAGTTGCCTATACACGTAGTACAACCGTAACCGACTAAATTAAAACCTAGGCTTTCTAAGTCGTCCATTAACCCCGCTTTTTCTAAGTAGTCGGTAACTACTTTTGAGCCAGGTGCCAGTGATGTTTTAACCCAAGGTTTAACGTTAATACCTAGTTGTTTTGCTTTTTTAGCCACAAGGCCTGCGGCTAAAATAACACTTGGATTAGACGTGTTGGTACAGCTTGTTATAGCTGCAATAACGCATGCACCGTCGTTAAGTTCAAACTCTTGGCCTTTATAGTTAACTTTTGCCGCCCCCATAAATTGTGCTTCGTTTACAGGTTCATCAGGGTTGGTTGTTGGGCCTTCGCTTTCAATACGCGATTGCTCGTCATCACTTTTATCTCGATGTGCTATACGCTCTTCTTGAAAACCTTTTAGGTGCTGAGAGATTTCCTCGCCGGCTTTGTTAAGCGCTATTCTATCTTGTGGGCGTTTTGGGCCTGCAAGGCTTGGTACAACATCATCGAGCTTCAGTTCTAGTGTGTCGGTATAGCGAGCTTCGTCGCCATCGTTACGCCACAAGCCTTGGTGTTTTGCATAATCTTCAATAAGCTTTAGTTGGTCTTCATCACGGTTGGTAAGACGTAAATAATTAATCGTTTCGTCATCAATTGGAAAAATACCACATGTAGCACCATATTCAGGTGCCATGTTAGCAATGGTTGCTCTATCGGCAAGGGGGAGATCTGCAAGGCCGTCGCCATAAAATTCTACAAATTTACCCACCACGCCGTGGTTACGCAAAATTTCAGTTACCGTGAGTACTAAATCAGTTGCTGTTGTGCCTTCTGGTAATCGGCCATTAAGCTTCATGCCAACTACCTGTGGAATAAGTAAGCTAATAGGCTGGCCAAGCATTGCAGCTTCAGCCTCAATGCCGCCTACACCCCAGCCAAGTACGCCTAAGCCATTAATCATGGTTGTGTGCGAGTCAGTACCAACCAGTGTATCGGGGTAGGCAAACTTTTTACCATTGCTATCTTCGTTAAAAATAACGCGAGCCAGGTATTCTAAATTAACTTGGTGAACAATGCCGGTTGCGGGTGGTACCACTTTTAAATTATCAAATGCCGTTTGGCCCCAGCGTAAAAATTCGTATCGTTCTTTGTTGCGGTCGTATTCAAGTTTCGCATTTAAATCAAAGGCACCATCATTTCCATAGCCGTCAACTTGTACTGAATGGTCTATTACGAGTTCGGCCGGTGACAGTGGGTTTATTTTTGCAGGATCTCCGCCGAGCTTTTCCATTGCATCTCGCATTGCAGCTAAATCAACAATGGCAGGTACGCCAGTAAAATCTTGCATTACTACTCGTGCAGGGGTAAATGCAACTTCAGATGATGGTTTTGCTTTTGGGTCCCAATTTAATAGCGCATTAATGTCTTGTTCTTTGATGTTTTCGCCGTCTTCGTTGCGCAGCAAATTTTCTAGCAAGACTTTTAAGGAGAAGGGGAGTCGTTTTGCTTTGTCGCCAAGCCCTTTTAGAGAATGAATATTATATTGCTCACCATTAATTGTGAGCTCATGTTGGGTATCGAAACTATTTTTCATTATTTTGCCCCTTCTTAACTAATTAAATTTTTTGAAAAGTAACCTCTGTAATTACGCAGTTGCAAAGTGCATACCATGATAAATGAGTATTAAATAGCTGCATTTATGTGCAGCTGTAATAGGAAGTAAGGTGTTAAATTATGAGTTCAATAAACCATCTATGACAACGAAAAAGCACGTTGTTCAGCTGGCCTATTCAGTTAGTTTAGCCAGCCTTGTTGTTTCCCTTTTATACTTAAATAAATAAGCGCTAAGGCAATAAAAACTACCATAAGTGGCATTACAACCGAGCTTATTCCTAGCAAGGCAATGCTATCAATTATAAAAAAGTTGTAGTACTGCTGTATAATTATCGCGCCGAGCGATAAAGCAAAAGTAGGTGTTGCAAGCGATTTCTTAGCAAGTAAAAAAATGCAGCCTAAAGCACCACCAAAAACGGCAACGGCGAAAGCAATGGTGGCCCATATTGGGGTGTTTGAATATGCAGCTTGTTGATCTAATGGTAGTTTACTGATCATATCTGGGCTTGTCATTATGTGCATAATGAATGCTATAACGCCCAATAAATTCCATATAAGAGCAGCCCAAGCGACGGGTTTAAACCAGTTTTTAGGTGTGTGAGATGACATGTGTAACCTTGTTTTTTATTATTATTAACAAGGTTATTAAAGAGTAAAAAAGCCAACTATACAAGTTGGCTTTTTTATAATGCGATTTGTAAGCTTACCCAAATGAAATAGGACGACGCCCTGTTTTTTCATCGACCTTTGGCTTTTTAGTGCGCTTACGTTTACTTTTTGCTGGTTGGCTTTCAGGCGGTGAAATGTTTTGTTTGGGTTCAACCGGTGTTTGTTCACTTGGTCTTTGTGCTGGTGTTGCATCTTCACTCAGGGAGAGTTGAAAGAGCTCGCCATCAAATTCCAGTACATCACCACTGTATAATTTTTTCCGCTTTATTGTACAAATTTCATAGTTAACACCCACATAGCCTTCGGCGATTAGGTTTTTAGCTTGGCCGCCACCTTCAACTAAATTAAGTACTTTTAATAATTTACAGAGCTCTATCGGCTCTTCTTCTAGTTCGATTTCTATGTATTCTTCGTTCATTGTTACTCTCGGTGGAGGCTTGCATAGGCTGTAGTATAAAGGCATAGGGCCAATTATGCACCAAACCAAATCACTCAAATTTACGTATTAGTTATTTTTTAAAAAATGACTCACTTTAAAAAAACTGAAGTATTTATTAGTTAAGCTCCGGCGAGTCATGTTTGTAAGTGGCTTACTAATTGCTATAGCTGTGTCGAATTTAGAATACATAGAATCATGGAGTAAAAAATGGGCGTAAGATTAGCAATGAGAAAAGAGCTAATGGGCTTAAATCATTCAGACATGTTAACTGCCGATGACGTTAGGGAACACCTTAGTAAATCAATAAAAAAGCACGACCAAAAACCTGAACGCGGGTTTTCGGTTATTTCAAAATTTAACGATACACACAGCCAGTTACTTAGTGGCAACACTAACAAAAAAAGCGTTTTGGAATTTGAACGTCACCGCTTATTCAAAGAAGTGTTATATACGCGTAAAAGTGTAGATGCTTGGTTAGATAATCAAATAAATTAATTTGCGATAAAGCAATACCTCTAATAGACTACAAGTGTAATCAAATGAGGTGACTATGAAAAAAGGATTTTTAATTTGTGTATTGGCATGTATGTTAGTTGCATGCCAGCAACCCACTGTTTATGTTTTTAGTGAAAACTTGCAAGATGAACAACGTAACCAGCTTGATGCGGCGTTAAAAGCACAAATTCTTCCCTATGAATATGTAACGTTAGAAATCCCATCAGATTTTGGTGAAGCAACGTTGCTTTTATCAAGCGATAAAATTTATTCCAAAGAGACAGAACAACTTGCGTCCATAATGCAAGCGCTCGGGTATGAGCCACAAGTTAATTATACAAGTCGCTCAAACCATTTTTATGGTGATGGCAATATAGGTTTTTATTTAAAAAATACAGCTGAAAATGCTGATTTTGTAATGCCTAAACAGTTACGAACAACTCAATGCAGTGAAGATAAGTACAATGATTTAATCGTTACCTTTACCAAAGAATACGCTGATTTTACTTTACCCAGTGGTGCAGTTGTGAGGTTGGGTTGGGAGTTTTTATATGGTTACGTTGTCATTTATTACAAAAATTATTCGCAAACTTATCGTCACTCGCAGCCACTTATAAATACGCCCTTTGGCGATAAACCATCAGATACTTACACGTTTACAGCCCATGTTAACAATCCTAGCTGGCTCGATTGCTCATTGCAGGTTGTTCATATGGACTGAGCTAACCGTGGTTTTCTATATAGTCACTGAGCTAACCGTGATTTTCTATATAGTCACTGAGCTTAGTTATTCGTTCACTCATACCTTCAATAATGCGGTCTTTAATTTTTTCTCTAATGACATTGGGTAACTGAGTGAGTGCTTCGGGGGTGATGGCAAGGACAATGGTATCGCTTTTAGCGCGAGCACTTGTACTGCGCTCTCTGTTATTTATAAATGCGCCTTCACCTATAAATTCGCCAGGCTCTATTGTGCCCAGTTCAAGTAAGTGATTATGCTTAAATACTAAAAGTGCGCCGCTAAGTACAATATACAATCGTTTATCGTTATCGAACTGTTTAAACAAAAATTGGTGCTGGCCAACTAAATACAATAGGCCATATGATTCTAATAAAATTTGACGCTCGTTAAGCGTAAATTCTTTAAAAAAATGTAGCCTGTTAATTATTTCCATTTGTTTGAACAATGGAATGTGTTCGATTAATTTCATTCGATATCAAAATTTAATGCACATTGTTAGCTAATATTGCGCTCTTTTAATTTTCGGGTCAATGTATTGCGACCCCAGCCTATTTTTATGGCGGCATCTTGTTTGTGACCCGAACAATTAGCAAGTGCTGTTTTAATTAAGCGTGTTTCTAGTTGTGCCTGTATGTCTGGCCAAATATTTTCTTTACCTTGTTTTAGTTCATTATTAAGCCATTGCTGAAAAGCATCCAGCCAATCACCTTCCTCTTGTATTGGTGTTACTTCAATAATTTCAGGGGGCAAATCTTGCTCTGTAACAAGCTCGCCTGGTGCCATAACCGTTAACCAACGACAAGTGTTTTCAAGCTGGCGAACATTGCCTGGCCAGTTAAATAAACGAAGTTGCTCGGTTGCTTTAGGGCTCAATACTTTGCTTTCTACTTGCAGATCTTTAGCGCTTTTATGTAAAAAGTGTTGCGCTAAGCGTTCAATATCTTCGGTGCGTTCACGTAAAGCAGGTAAATGAAGGCGTACTACATTTAAGCGATGGAATAAATCGTCCCTAAACTTACCTTGTTTAACTAAGTCTTCTAAGTTTTGATGTGTTGCGGCAATAATGCGTACATCAACTTTTATACTTTGATGACCACCAACACGGTAAAACTCTCCGTCGGCAAGTACGCGAAGTAAGCGTGTTTGCACATCTAAAGGCATATCGCCAATTTCATCTAAAAATAAAGTGCCGCCATTGGCTTGTTCAAATCGACCTTTTCGCACGGTATCTGCACCGGTGAACGCGCCTTTTTCATGGCCAAACAGCTCAGACTCGACTAATTCTTTAGGTATAGCAGCCATATTAAGGGCAATAAATTGGTTTTCTTTACGCGGGCTGTGATTGTGAAGTGCACTTGCAACGAGCTCTTTACCTGTGCCCGACTCACCATTAATCAAAACACTCATGCTAGATGCTGAAAGTTTACCTATTGCTCTAAAGACCTCTTGCATAGCGGGTGCTTCACCAATGATATGAGCACTTTTAGGGGGCGTTTGCTTACGTTTGGTTTTTTTTGTGGAATTTGCTCTAAATGCGCTTTCAACAAGTGCAACGGCTTCATTTAAATCGAATGGTTTAGCTAAGTACTCAAATGCCCCTTTTTGAAAGGCGTTCACTGCTGAATCTAGGTCTGAGTGCGCAGTCATTATTATTACTGGCAAGCCAGGGTTTTGTTCTGCGATGAGTTCAAGTAGGGCCATGCCATCCATACCGGGCATTTTCACATCCGATACTAAAACAGTAGGTTGACTAAACTTCAATGCATTAAGTACATCTTGCGCGTTGGCAAAGCTTTCTACATTAAAACCAGAGCGTTCAAGTGCTTTTTCAAGTACAAAACGAATTGATGCATCATCATCTACAAGCCAAACTGTTTTCATGGCAACTCCAAACATTAATCTGCAAAGGGCAGATAGATATTAAATTCAGTATGTCCAGGCCAGCTATCACATTCAATATAGCCATCGTGCTGATCAATGAGCGTCTGTGCAATCGAGAGTCCAAGCCCTGAGCCACCTTCTTTGTTGGTGATCATAGGGTAGAACAAGGTTTCACGTATGCTGTGATCTATGCCTGGTCCGTTATCAGATATTTGGATCAACAAGGCTTTTTTAGGTGCCTTACCTGGACGACGGTGTTGATGATTAATACGCGTTTTTATTTTTATCTCACCACCCTCAGTAAGCGCCTGCTGAGCATTACGAACAATATTTAAAACCACTTGTTGTATTTTACTCTGATCAATAAACACATTAGGGATACTAGGATCGTAATCTTTTTTTAATTCGATATTTGAACAATTATCGAGTGTGCTTAACTTCACTACCGACTCTAACGCTTGGTGTATATTAACGTAAGATTTTTGTGGCAGTTGGTTAGGCCCTAAAAGTCTATCTACTAGTTCACGTAATCTGTCTGCTTGCTCAATGATGAGCTCAGCGCATTGATTTCTTTCTTGCTGATCAACCTCATATTGCAATAATTGCGCCGCTCCGCGAATTCCACCTAAAGGATTTTTAATTTCGTGTGCCAAGCCTCTTATTAAGTTACGTGCTGCTTGGTATTGATGCATTTGATTTGAAGCTTGATCGTGCTTTATTTCATCGTCTGTTTGACGACATTCTAATAAAATATACGCAGTACCTTTAAAGTTAATTCGCCTTGAATTAACACTTACTTTGGCATGGCGAGAATCGCTAAAGACTACGTCAGCTCTGTGTTGTTGGCAATCAACGCCATCAATTAATGAAAACTGCGCGATGCGTTTTAAGTCAATTGAATGGTAATTAAAAAGGGTATCAAAGGGCTGTTCGAGTAAGCGTTTAGTGGCAAGCCCAAGTAACTCACTGGTACTGGTATTGGCATAAAAAACGGTAAAATTTTTATCGAGAAGCATAACTGCCGTTGTTTGATTTTGCCATATGGCATCAAGCAGTTCGGGGCTAAAATTTTTGTTATTAATCATGTTTGCACCATTTTAGTGCGCAGGTGTTTACAGGCCAGGTTTTATCTTAAATGAGCTGCTGCGCCTAAGTATTAAGTTTCGCTTTAATTGCTATGGATTTTGCCTTTTCTGCGCATATTAAATATACGTGGCTCGCTCACAGCGATAATTTGGTTTTTCTCGTTAAACAGTCTTACTTGAAGCATATGTTCACCGGCTTCAACATCAGCAATTGCAAATACTGAGTTATTTATTGCAGGGCCGTTTGCTTCTCCATTAACAAGCAATTGAATGGTATAGCCTGCTTTAAAGCTCGGCATTACGCGGCTGGTGACGTATATTGTGCCGGTATTTTCATGAATGGTTTGATTGTGCTCAGGTGACGTAATGGCAATACCAAACCCTGTTTTTTTAGTATGGGATTGGCTGCTGAGAGTCGCTATCTCTTTAGCGGGCATAGTTAAGCTCTGGCTAGAGAGTTTTACCTCTGTAGCACCTTTACGCGGTGTATCTGAAAACACTAAAACGCCGTTTTGATCTTTCCAAGCGTAAATTCTTTTTTCACCCGCATAACCATAATTACTTAATCCTAAAGTAATCATTAGCAATAAAATCTTACTATTCACACTGCTACCCTGCAATTTTTATGATTGCTTAACTTTAGTGGAGTTTGATTTAATTTACCATTAAAAAAGCCCGCTAAGCGGGCTTGAGAACACACATTCTTTTACAGTGTCACATTAACAGCTGTAGTACATTTCGAACTCAACTGGGTGAGTTGTCATGTTAAGTTTTTCAACTTCTTGGCCTTTAAGTGCAATGTAAGCATCGATTAGGTCGTCAGTGAAAACACCACCTTGAGTTAAGAACTCGCGGTCAGCACTTAATGCATCTAGTGCTTCACCAAGTGAAGATGCAACTTGTGGAATTTCTGCTGCTTCTTCTGCTGGTAAGTCGTATAAATCTTTATCCATTGCATCGCCAGGGTGGATCTTGTTTTTGATACCGTCAAGACCAGCCATAAGCATTGCTGAGAAAGCAAGGTATGGGTTAGCTGTTGGATCTGGGAAGCGTACTTCGATACGACGACCTTTCGCAGATGGTACCACTGGAATACGGATTGAAGCAGAACGGTTACGTGCAGAGTATGCAAGCATTACTGGCGCTTCAAAGCCTGGTACTAAACGTTTGTACGAGTTAGTTGATGCGTTAGCAAATGCGTTAATAGCTTTAGCATGCTTGATAATACCGCCAATGTAGTAAAGCGCTTCTTCAGAAAGACCGCCGTATTTATCACCAGCAAATAAGTTAACACCGTCTTTAGCCAAAGACTGGTGGCAGTGCATACCAGAACCGTTATCACCAACAATTGGCTTAGGCATGAATGTAGCTGTTTTTCCGTATAAATGAGCCATGTTATGAATAACGTATTTCATTTCTTGGATTTCATCTGCTTTTAAAACCATAGTATTAAAGCGAGTTGCAATTTCGTTTTGGCCTGCTGTTGCTACTTCGTGGTGATGTGCTTCTACTACTTGACCTAGTTCTTCAAGTACTAAACAGGTAGCTGAACGCCAATCTTGTGAAGAATCTACAGGTGAACAAGGGAAGTAACCGCCTTTAACACCTGGACGGTGACCAGTGTTGCCGCCTTCATAATCTTTATCTGAGTTCCATGCCGCTTCTACAGCGTCAACTTTGTACATTGAACCAGACATGTCTGATTTGTATTTAACATCGTCAAAAAGGAAGAACTCTGGCTCTGGGCCAAATAATACGGTATCAGCAATACCTGTAGAGCGCATGTAATCTTCAGCACGTTTAGCAACTGAACGCGGGTCGCGCTCGTAACCTTGAAGTGTAGAAGGCTCTACAACGTCACAACGTACGATTAATGTTGTTTCTTCAGTGAAAGGGTCAAGTTTTACTGATTCAGCAACAGGCATTAAAACCATGTCTGATTCGTTTATGCCTTTCCAACCAGCAATTGAAGAACCGTCGAACATTTTACCGTCTTCGAAAAAATCTTCATCAACTTGGTGATGAGGAATAGATACATGTTGCTCTTTACCCTTTGTATCAGTAAAGCGTAAATCAATGAACTTAACGTCATTTTCTTTAATAAAATCTAAAACCGATTGTGACATGTGTCCTCCAACTATTGGGTTTTATTATTGCTGCATAATTGCTTTGGGATTTATTAAGCTGATTTTGTGCCATTTTTATAACTCTATGTTTATAGGTTAAAAAAACTTAGTTGCTACAATGTGGGGCATAAAACAGCACCATTATGGTGCAGTTAAATTCCACTTTGGTGCAGGCTATGTGCACTACAATTTGTTGTTAATTTAATCGCTCAAAATCAGCATAACCTAAATGTAAAAGAGTGCCAAAAATATCGTATAAATAGTGTAAACTGCATTTTTTAAAAAATAATGGCAATTTATTTCATATAATTGTCATATATAAAACAGATACTTAGTAAAAGTATTGAGAAAGTTTTGAAAATTGTATTGGATAAACTTTCATCCATGTCATTAATGAGGGATAATATGCGCCCTTTTAAATCCTATGCTTGGACATCTCGTGAAAACGCAGATGAGTGCGTAGATCTTGCAGGATCATTGAGAATTTAATTTCTCTGAGTAAATATATGAGCATCGAACAGTTAAGAAATATAGCGATTATCGCGCACGTTGACCACGGTAAAACAACTCTGGTTGACAAACTACTTGAGCAATCAGGTACATTAGAAACACGCGGCGGTAACGAAGAGCGCGTGATGGACTCAAACGACATTGAGAAAGAACGTGGTATTACCATTTTAGCTAAAAACACAGCTATCTCTTGGAATGACTACCACATCAATATCGTAGATACCCCGGGACACGCCGATTTCGGTGGTGAAGTTGAACGCGTACTTTCGATGGCTGACTCAGTATTATTACTTGTTGATGCTCAAGAAGGTCCAATGCCACAAACGCGTTTCGTAACGCAAAAGGCATTCGCGCAAGGCTTAAAGCCAATCGTCGTTATCAATAAAATTGATAAGCCAGGTGCACGCCCAGATTGGGTTATGGATCAAATCTTTGATTTATTCGATAACCTTGGTGCAACTGATGAACAGTTAGACTTTAAAGTAATCTA
>NZ_NTLW01000073.1:0-30788 GCF_002632075.1 Pseudoalteromonas sp. ESRF-bin5
AAAATGGTGGGTCATGATGGATTCGAACCATCGACCAATTGATTAAAAGTCAACTGCTCTACCAACTGAGCTAATGACCCGCTCTAATTTTACAACTTTGAATACTACGTAAATCCGCCGATAAAAGACCATTTTAAAATGGTGGGTCATGATGGATTCGAACCATCGACCAATTGATTAAAAGTCAACTGCTCTACCAACTGAGCTAATGACCCGCTCTTTTTGCAACATTTTGAGTGGGGTAACCATTCGTTTGCTGCGGGCGCTTATAATACTTATTTATAAAATGAGTGCAACCGAAATTGTCTCTTTTTTTAAGTTTTTATGCCTAGTTGACCAATTTTAGACCGCTTATGACAAAAAGCAGTCTAATCAAGCTGATTCAATTAATTAGACAGGCGATCTGTGGCTAATTTTGCAGCCGTTGTACTTGGGTACTGCGTAACAAGTTCGTTAAGTATTTTTAACGATTCGTCTGTCAGTCCTTGCTCTTTTAAAAGCGTGCCTAATTTTAACATGGCGTCTGGGCGTTTATTTGAATTTGGATATTCGTTTACAACCACTCTAAAGTGATCAACCGCTTTAACTCCATCGTTTTTAATTGTTAATAATTGACCTAACCAATAGTGTGCGTTTGACGCATACACAGATTCTGGATATGTTTTTAAGAACGTTTGAAACTCTGGAATAGCCTGGTCGTAGCGTTTATCTTTCATTATAAGTGCAACAGCACGCTCGTAAGCCTCATTCTCGGATAAATCACTGCTATATGCTTGTGAGTCATTAGGCTGTGCATAGTCGGTTGCAGGCACTGCTGCAGGCTGTGAATACGCTTGACTAACACGGTTTTCAATCTCTTGATAAAGCTCACGCTGACGCTGAAGTACTTTTTCTAGTTTATAGCTTTGCTCTTCCGTCACACCACGAATTTGACTTACTTCATCTTGAAGTAAATTAAGTTGCTGTTGTAACTCGGCTTGCAAGAAATTACGCGATTGCATCATACTTTCTAACGACGCTAAGCGCTTCTCAATACTTGACTGTGAACTCGCAGCTTCTGAAACAGGAGCGGGAGCAGCCCATAACTGGGTGCTCCCGCTCAATATCATTGCTGCCAAAATAATTTTCGGCTTCATAATATCTCTTATCTTAGTAAACTAATACCGCACGGCGGTTTTTAGCGAAAGCTGATTCAGTGCGAGACTTAACCATTGGTTTTTCTTCACCGTAGCTCACTACTGACATTTGGCTAGCTGATACACCTAAGCTTAGCAGGTATTTTTCAACTGACTGACCACGGTTTTCACCTAGTGCAATATTGTACTCTGGCGTGCCACGCTCATCTGCATGGCCTTCAATTAATACTTTAACCGATGGGTTTTTTACTAAAAAGTCAGCATGTGCGCGAAGTAAATCAGCATATTTGCTTTCAATTGTCGCTTTATCAAAATCAAAGTAGATTACTTGCTTTTGACGAAGTGCTTCGTATTTTTGACGAAGTTGTTCTTCAGCACGTTCTTCAGGCGAAATTGTTGCTACTTCAACTGTATCGTTGCTAGTTGTTTGCTCAACAGCAGGTTGATTAGATTGGTTTGCAGCACCTTCGTCGATATCTGAAGACGAGCTACAAGCTGCTAATGTCATTACTGGCACAGCAATTAGCAGGCCTTTAAGTATTTTATTAAGTTGCATTGAGTAGATTCCTATTTTGAGTAAACCAGTAACATTACTGTAAATATGGCGACCAAGCTGGCGCCTTTACTTGTCCGTCTAGCACAGGTAATCGTGCTTTGAAGCGGCCGTCCATCGATACTAACGCCAGTACCTGTTTGTTATTATGGAGCGTGCTGTATATTATCATCGAGCCATTTGGCGCTATACTCGGTGATTCATCTAAGCGAGTTCGCGTTAATACTTGAAACGCGCCAGAAGCTAGCTCTTTTTTAGCAAGATGGTACTTACCGTTCGTACGATTAACCATCACTAATTCTTTACTGTCAGGCGTAACTGACCCTGCAAGATTCATATCGCCATCAAACGTTAGGCGCTTTGATCTGCCAGTTTTTAAATTTAACTTATAAATCTGAGCATTACCACCCCTTTCCGAGGTAAACACTATATCTTGACCATTTGGGTACCAAGATGGTTCAGTATCTATGCTACGGTGGTTTGTTAGGCGTGTTTCTTCACGCGTTGCCAGGTTTAGTAAATAAATTTCCGTTGCACCTGTTTTATCTTTTGAAAGGACCAATAGAAGCTCTTTACCATCAGGTGAAAACTGCGGAGCACCATTAATCCCACGATAGCTGGCTACCACTTCTCGCTTACCTGTATATAAGTCTTGGATATATATTTGGCTTTGACGATTTTCAAACGTTACATAAGCAAGCTTGGTACCATCTGGTGACCACGCGGGTGACATTAACGGCTCTTTAGAGCGCAAAAGTACTTGTTCGTTGAATCCATCGTAATCGGCAACAACGAGTTGATACGGCTTATCGTCTTCGTCACGCACAATCACATAGGCAATTTTAGTTAAAAATGCACCTTTTTCGCCTGTTAGTTTTTCATAAATCACATCACTAATACGGTGTGAATAGCGGCGAAACCCACTTTCGGAAATAACGCTTTCTCTGGCTTCTAAAATGTGGTCTTGGCTTTTTACTAATTGCCCATTAGACATCATTTGGGTGTTACCACCCGTAATTTGACCACGAATTACATCCACTAATTCATAACGGACTAAGTATCGGCCATCGGTTTGCTGTTCAACTTGACCAACTAAAACGGCCTCAATCCCTTGATTAACCCATGAGGCATAATCAATTGCTTGGTCCTCGCTTGGTTGTTGTGGCATTTGTGCAACATCAACCGGCTTAAACTTACCACTTCGGACTAAATCAGCTGCAATCACATCACTTAGTTTTTGTGGGATCGGACCTATTCCGGTGTATTTAAATGGCACAATAGCAATAGGCCTTGCGCCATCAACACCTTCGGTAATTACAATTTCAAGTGCAGCATTTGCAATGCCTTGAAACCCTAGTAGCAATACTACACAGGCTACTCTTAGTTTATTGAACATATCATTCCTTTAAAATTCTGGCTTGATTGTTAAGTTAATATTTTTTAGCTGGTCAAACACGTCTCTGTCTTTAGACACAGGTAATGTGTCGGCCATACGAACCGCTCTGAGCGCGGCCTCACACACTAGCTTATCACCACCTAAAGACTTAACTTGCGTAACTAAACCATTAAAGCCAAGACGGATATTCACTCGACATTGTTGGTTTTTCATTTTTTCATCAATTAACAAGTTTTGTTGGATGCGCGCCATAATCAAAGCACGGTATTTGTCAACTTCACTCGCAACTTGTTGCTGGCGTATTTTACTACGAGCAGCCTGCTCTTTAGCAAGTTGTTCTTGTAATATTTGTTCTTGTAATGCTTGTTGACGCTTACGTTCAGCTTCGGCTGCACGCTCTTTAGCTTCTTGCTCACGCTTAATACGTTCAGCTTCTGCTTTTTTTAGCGCTTCTTCTTCAAGCTTACGTTTATCTGCCGCGGCTTTTGCTGCCTTTTCGGCCTCTTGCTTTTGCTTTTCTGCTTGCTTAGCTTTAGCACGCTCTTTTTGCTCTATCTCACGCGCCCTTTTTGCTTGAGCTTCAGCTTGTGCCTTTTCTTTCTCTTTAGCTTTGCGTTCACGCTCAAGCTTTTTGATGTTTCGAGCCTCAGATTCACGTTGTTTGCGAGCATCAGCAGCCCTGCGTTCTAAATCACGTATCCGCTTATCTTCAGCACGCTTTTTATCTTTTTCTTTTTTTTGTAGCTCAGCAATTTTTTGCTCAACCATTTTTTGGTCAACCGTTACCGCAGAAACAGCATTGTCGGGTTCAGGTATAGCCGTGTTTAACGTCACTTCCATTACTTTAGGGGTTGGTGCATGAATGTTAGCTGACGCGTACAACAATCCGCCCAAACCTAAATGCAATACCACCGATTTTACTAATGCACTACTCATCCAGTTAATTCCCCTCAAAGGATTCGGTCATCAATCCCACTGACGGCACACCTGCGTTTTTCAAAAAATCCATTAGCAATAACACTTCTTGATAAGAAACTTTACCAGAACCTTTAATCATTACAGGTACATCTGGATTTTTCATTAACTGCAATTTAATCACAGCGGCTACATCGAGTGCTTCCATTGGTTCCTCTGGATCAGTACCTACACTGACGTAATATTTACCCTCAGCATCAATAGACGCAATGATTGGTGGTGTATCTTTTGTATCAACTAAATCAGATTCTTCCATTTTTGGTAAATCTACTTTTACACCGTGAGTAATTAGTGGTGCAGTCGCCATGAAAATAATAAGCAGCACCAACATTACATCGATATAAGGTACTACATTAATTTCTGCTACTGGGCGGCGTTTTTTACGATGATACATTCGCTTGTGCCTCTATTTGTGTAGCTGCTTGACGGTGTAAAATATTAGCAAACTCTTCCATAAAGTTGATGTAGTGAGATTCAAGCTTTTCAACACTGTTTGAAAAACGGTTATAAGCAATTACAGCAGGAATTGCAGCAAATAAGCCCATTGCCGTAGCAATTAGAGCCTCAGCTATGCCCGGAGCAACCATTTGTAATGTGGCTTGTTTTACTTCACCCAATGCAATAAAGGCATTCATAATACCCCACACAGTGCCAAATAAACCGATGTAAGGACTTATAGAACCGACCGTTGCCAAGAACGATAGGCTTTTTTCAATTTTTTCGATTTCACGTGACAACGCTACACGCATTGAACGATGCGTACCTTCCATTACTATACTTGCGCCTTGAAATGTATTTTTTTTATGACGCGCAAATTCTTTAAAGCCTGCTGTAAATAACGCCTCAATACCATGAGATTGAGCACTACGAGATGAAATTTCGTTATAAAGTTTACTTAAATCAATACCTGACCAAAACTTTTGCTCAAACTTTTTAGCATTCGAAAGCGCATCAGAGATTGCTTTTTTACGTTGAAAAATAATAGCCCACGACATAACCGACATGGCAACTAGCCCTAACATTACTAATTGTACAAGCAAACTGGCTTCTAAAATTAGATCCAAAAAATTAAGCCCTGATCCCACATTAAACTCCTAAATAGTATCAAAATACGTCAATTGTAATGATTTGTGCAATTATGACCGCAACTAAGGTCATTTAGTTGCAACTAGTGTATCGAGTCCATTTCAAACTAACAACGATATTGCTATGAATAGCCAACAAAAAACGTTAAAAATCGGCTATGTTGTTTATTTTTTATGCCTAGTTATATAAATATTTATTCAAACAAAGTAAAAACTCAGGTTTAGCTGCGTAATTATATAAATAAACATCATAAAACACGGCATTTATTCAAAATCAATGCATAAACACGCAAAACCACGTTAACGTTACCTGCCAGAATACTAAAACTAATACCGAACAATCATATAAAAATATACTTAAGCAATATTTTTCATTAACTTATAAAATATATGATTATTTAACAAACAAATTACAAACTACAAAAAAACTAAAAACATTAGTTTTTTTAATCCGAAAAAACAAATTTTCTAGTTTGAACAATTTTTAGATATTCCGTATTATTCTTCCATACCGAGCTAGCGCATTAAATGAAACTGTTTCATTATGTCCTGTTCTTAGTAATATGATTTTAAGTCGTATTACATTGTTTTACTCTATTTGGATAAAACCTAACAGTGTAAAACATGGTTCCCCCAGATTACTTCCTTTAACTTGTTGTTAGCCCGCATTATTTGCGGGCTTTTTTTTATCTGAAATTTAGCCTAGACCAAAATATACAGATTCATTTAATATTGTTTATTGAGGCAGAAATTTAGAACTAAACCTAGCCAGCCATAGTCAGCACTGACTAAGTTGAATTTTATGAAAGGCACAATAGCGACATACGCCTTAACGCCCTGTGAATTGTTGGTTAACCAGAATTCAGGCTAGTTAATGGTAAAGCAAATGACTTTTAGTAGATAAAATACGTTATAAACGGACGTGCCCTTGCTAACGGTTATTTTTAGCAAGGGTTTAGGAAAGGTGTTTAAAATTAGTCTTTTTTAGGTAACAAGCCAAAATGATGGTACGCATTGTCAGACACAATACGTCCGCGCGGTGTGCGCTGAATAAACCCTTGTTGAATTAAAAACGGTTCAATAACATCTTCTATTGTTTCACGCTCTTCACCAATGGCAGCGGCTAAATTATCGAGCCCTACGGGACCACCCATAAATTTCTCAATGATGGCTAGTAAGTATTTACGATCCATATAATCAAAACCGCTTTTATCTACATCAATCATGTCGAGTGCTTGCTGGGCAACGTCTGCATTTACAGTGCCGTCAGATTTAACCTGAGTATAATCTCGCACACGGCGCAATAAACGATTAGCAATACGCGGCGTACCCCGTGACCGTTTAGCTATTTCACTAGCCCCATCGTCACACATTTCTAAATCAAGATAATGAGCTGAGCGGCCCACTATATGCGATAAATCCTCTACTGAATAAAACTCCAAACGCTGCACTATGCCAAAACGGTCACGTAGTGGCGATGTGAGTGAACCTGCACGCGTTGTAGCGCCTATTAACGTAAATGGCGGCAAATCCAGTTTGATAGAACGTGCAGCAGGGCCTTCACCTATCATTATGTCAAGCTGATAGTCTTCCATTGCAGGGTAAAGTATTTCTTCAACCTGTGGACTTAACCTGTGGATCTCGTCGATAAACAGTACATCACCTTCTTCAAGGTTTGTAAGAAGTGCCGCTAAATCGCCTGCTTTTTCAAGTACAGGTCCTGAGGTGGTTTTAATATTTACGTTTAATTCGTTTGCTACAATATTCGCCAGCGTGGTTTTTCCTAAACCTGGCGGACCAAATATTAATAAATGATCAAGCGCTTCATCGCGGCTGCGTGCAGCTTCAATAAATATTTCCATTTGCTGCTTAACATGCGGTTGACCTCGGTAATCAGCCAACAGTTTTGGCCTAATTGCTCGGTCAATCGAGTCTTCATTTGTTTTTTCAGTCGCGTCAATTAAGCGATCCGCTTCAATCATGGGTTACTCACAACATCGATTTTAAAGATTCTTTTATAAGAACCTCAGTAGACATATCCGGTTTACTCACCGATTTTACTGCTTTTTGTGCCTGTGGCAATTTATACCCTAATGCAACAAGTGCAGAAACGGCATCATCCGCTGCATTATTAGCCACTAATGCATCGCTGTGAGGCTCTATCACTGCGCTATCGCTAAATGGTGTAAATAAATCATTACCCCAATCTTTTAGACGGTCTTTCATCTCAAGCACTAAACGTTCAGCTGTTTTTTTACCCACACCCGGTAATTTAACCAGCGATGTAGCATCTTCATTATTTACACAGCTAACAAACTGTTGCGCCGACATTCCCGATAAAATAGCGAGCCCGAGTTTTGGCCCTACCCCATTAGCTTTTAAAAGCTCTCTAAATAATGCGCGCTCTGTTTTATTATTAAAACCAAACAGTAACTGCGCATCTTCACGCACTACAAAATGAGTATAAACAATCGTGTTTTCACCCACTTTTGGTAAGTCGTAAAAACAGGTCATTGGCATTTGTACTTCATAACCCACGCCGCTTACTTCAAGTAAAATTTCGGGGGGTTGTTTTTCAACTAAAATACCATTTAAGCGGCCTATCATTGTTATTTCCTTAAGCGTCCTCTAACGGTTTTGCTTGCGCTGCCCGCTAGTTTAATTAAATTTTGTTCTGAATGAGCATGGCAAATTGCTATTGCTAATGCATCTGCTGCATCGGCTTGAGGCGTACCTGGTAATTTTAGAATATTTTTTACCATATGCTGGACTTGGCTTTTGTCTGCACCACCGTTGCCTACTACAGCTTGTTTAATTTGCCTTGCCGAATACTCAAACACTGGCAAATCAGCCATTGCAGCACCCACAATGGCAGCACCACGCGCTTGGCCAAGTTTTAATGCAGAATCGGGATTATGAGCCATAAATACTTTTTCTATAGCAAACGTTTCAGGCGAAAACTGCTCAACAAGTTGAGTGATGCCCTGGTAAATCATTTTAAGGCGTACCGGAAAAGGATGATCGGCTAATTTTATACAACCACTGCCTAAATAAGTAAATTTAGCACCTTGGTGAGCAACTACACCGTAACCAGTCAAACGCGATCCTGGGTCGATCCCTAAAATAATGGCCAAATCACATTCTCGTTGTTTTTATTGTAAATTAGGCTAATAATGCCAGAGCACTGTATAAAATACCAGTACCAAGCAAAAACAAAAATGCTCGCTTAAATAGCGAGCATTTTAAACGCAATAATAGTTAGTTTACCCTAAAGCGCGAACTAACCCTTGGGTGTTTTGTTTAAGGGTACGGGCAATCATTAAATAACCCAACCCGGCTACAAATAAACCACCAGCAAGCGGGCCTATAATCCATATATGTGGATGAAGCTTGCCCGTAAGTTCAAACATTTGTTGCTGCACAATCAAAAGCGCTAAGTCGCTAAAAAATGCAGCAACTAAACCGGCTAACCCACCCAATAATAAAAACTCGTACAAGGTCGCATTTTTAATTAAACGGCTTTTAGCACCTAATGTTCTTAAAATTACAATTTCTTGCATGCGTTCACCTAAGCTCGCTTGCACTTGCGAAATGAGTACTAATGCACCGCACAAAACAACAATGGCAAGTACAAAACCAATGGCGAGTGAGACTTGCGATATTGTGGTTTGTATTTGCTTTACAAAGTTGTCTACATCGATTGCAGTAATGGTTGGATAGGTGCGCAACAGTTGGCTAAAGTCGCGCTTTTGCTCAGGTTCTATCCTAACCGACGAAATATAAGTCGCCGGAAAGTCTTTAAGTACATCTGGGCTGAGTATGATAAAGAAGTTGGGTTTAAGCGTTGCCCAGTTAACTGTACGAACGCTGGTAATTTTAGCATCGAACGACTGCGCGCCAATTAAAAAGGTAAGTGTGTCGCCAATTTCAACATCAAGGCGCTCTAACATCGACTCTTCAACTGATGCCTCGGCCACTGCGTTTTCACCAAACCATTCGCCTTGAATTATCTCGTTTTGAGCCGGTACATCTTTAAGCCACGTTAAGTTTAGCTCACGGCCAATACCCGAACGCGCTTCTTCATCTTTTTTCTCATTGTCTTGAAGAGATACTTCACGTGCAACCAACTCACCATTTACCGCGTTAACACGCCCTCGAATCGTTGGGTAGAAGTCAGACACTAAAATGTCTTTCTCAGCAAGGTAGTTATTGATTGGTTCAAGGTCGTTTTGCGTAATATTAACTAAAAATGCATTGGGCGCATCGCTTGGTAATTGCGACTGCCAATCAGCAATCATGTCATTTTTAAGCACAACTAAAAACAGAAGCAGTTTAATGGCGAGCGAAAAACTAATAAGTTGAACTGCATTTACATTGGCACGCTTTTGAATCGACGCAATAGCCAATGACCAACTATTACCTGGTTTTAAACCCAGTTTTCGGCCACCGCCAAATATAAGTTTAGATATTAAAAACAACACGCCAATTAAAGTTAGTGTGGTTATAAATAATATTAGCGTTATTTTTATATTGTTACTAAATAACCACATTAACAAAAACACGGTCAATGCACTCATACCCAAGTGCACGCGGCTCACCGCTAGTTTGTCACCTAAATTACGACGCAGTACCCTAAGCGGCGGAATATCGAACAAATCAAATAACGGTTTAATAGAAAACATAACGGCGCAAATTACACCCGTACTAATTGCTACAAGCCAAGGCTTAAATCCACCCATGGGCAATTCGCTTCCCATACTTTTTGAAAGGTAACCGGTGGCTATTTCTTGCAAGCCGTAACCAATCAATAAACCTATACTCACAGCCATTGCACATACAAGCAATAAGTGAAGCATGTAAATTTTGCGGATCATTGAGCGACTGCCGCCCAATGTTTTCATCATCGCAACAGGGTCATATTGGCGCTCGCAGTATCGTTTGGCTGATACAGCAATCGCTACTGCAGCCAAAATAATACCTAGTAAACCCGCTAACAATAAAAAACTCTCTGCTCGGTTTAAACTGTTTGAAATTGGTGATTGACGATCTTTAACACCGTACCATTGTTGGTTTTCTTTCATTTGTGGTTTTAGCCAGTCATAAAAGCTGTTTATGTCGTCTTCACTACCTGCATAGAGCTGACGGTAAAAAACACGGCTCCCAGGCTGAACAACCTCTGTTTTTGGTACATCTGCAATATTTATTAATACACGACGGCTACTTGAAAATACATTGAATGGCGCATCAGGCTCCTCAACGATCACTTTTTCAACATTAAATAACGCAGCACCTAGCTCAACTTGCGAGCCAATATCAATGTTTAGCGAGTAAAAAACTGACTCACTGAGCCATACATTACCTGGGTTTGGGCCGCCGTTTGCAATAACCGTTTCACCCAGTAATGTGTTTTTTACTTTTAGCTGCCCTTTTAACGGGTATGCGTCTGACGCTGCTTTCACCGAGCTAAATTGCATTTCATCATTAGCAAACAACATGGTGTCGAAGTACACCATTTGCGCGGTTTGTAAATTTTGACTTTTAGCTTGCTCAATAAAAGCGGTGTCAATGGCATGGCTGCTAGCCAATACTCGGTCGGCAGCAATAAACGCACTGCTTTTTTGTGCAATGCTTTGTGCTATTCGATCTGTCACCATAGACAAGGTAAGTACAGTTAATACCGCTAAAGCAATAGCTGCACTAATTACCGTTAGCTCACCTCTTCGAAATTCTCGCGCAAATAATTTAAGCGCTAATTTAGCCCACATTTGCAACGTCCTCTGCTTCACTTTTTACAAGTAAGCCTGCTTCTATCTGAATAATATGCTCACATTTTTGAGCGAGTCCTTCATCGTGCGTCACTAAAATTAGCGTTGTACCATGTTGAGAATTTAAGTCGAACAGCAGCGACTCAATCATTTTACCGTTCTTACTATCTAAGTTAGCTGAAGGCTCATCGGCAAATAAAATTTTGGGTGTGCCAATAAAAGCGCGGGCAATAGCAACACGCTGCTGCTCACCACCCGAGAGCTGAGATGGGTAATGATCTGTTCGGTGGCTTAGGCCTACTTTTTTAAGCAAAGCAAGTGCCTGCTCCTTAGCATCACTTTTTCCCGCTAATTCTGCAGGCAACATTACGTTTTCGAGAGCGGTTAAGCTTTGCACCAACATGAAAGACTGAAAAACAAAACCAATTTTAGCGGCACGAAGTGCTGCACGCGCTTCTTCGTCTAAATCATGAAGCGGCTCACCGTCTAAAAATATTTCGCCATTAGTCGCTGTATCCAAGCCTGCTAATAAACTCAACAAAGTAGACTTACCTGATCCCGACGTGCCAACAATAGCAACAGACTCACCGTGCTTGACATTAAAGCTGATGTCGCTGAGGATGGGCAACTCACCTTCAAAGGTAGTTACTATTTTAGACAAACCATTAACTTGAATTATATTTAATTGAGAAAGCGCTGACATATGACTCATTCAATCCTTCGTTTAGTATTCATTTTATTTTTAGTTATCAAACCGCTGAGTGCAGCAGCCGACAACACGATTTTAATACTTGGTGACAGTTTAAGCGCAGCCTATGGCCTACAACAAGAGCAAGGCTGGGTAAAATTGTTACAAGATAAGTACAATGACGAGCAAGCCGACATTGCACTTGTAAACGCCAGCATTAGTGGCGAAACGTCTGGCGGTGCACTGCGCCGTTTAGATGCATTACTTACCCAATACCAGCCAACACACGTGCTTATAGAGCTTGGTGCAAATGACGGTCTTCGCGGCTTTCCGGTAAAAAAAATGCAAGCTAATTTGACCGCGCTGATACAAAAAAGCCAAGCAGCTAATGCAATGACCGCGTTAATGGAAATTTACATTCCACCTAACTACGGCCCTCGCTACAGCAAAATGTTTACTGATAGCTTTAGCCAAATTAGCGAAGAAACTAATACGCACTTATTAAACTTTTTTATGCTCAATATCGCTGATAAACCAGAGCTAATGCAAAACGATGGGTTACACCCTAACAAAAAAGCACAGCCGTTGATACGTGATGAGATGTACGACTCGATCAAAACTTGGTTGAATAAAGACTAAAAAAATAACCTAGCTTAAGTTGGCTTTTTAGCTCACTTGCCTAATAAACACCCAAACAAACAATCGCTTATTGATTTTTAAAAAAATACACGTACTATTGCACTCAACGTCGGTATGTAGCGCAGCCTGGTAGCGCACTGTCATGGGGTGGCAGGGGTCGAGAGTTCGAATCTCTCCATACCGACCAATTAAATCAATACCTTACCTCTATTTATAAATCTTTGTTTAAAGCCTAAACAGCTCCGTGTAGCCAATGTGTAGCCACTCTTTTGCTTTTTATAGTCGGGAACTAAAAATTTATCTCTTTAATCGTTCGCGCGTACTGGTTGCGAATCTCTCTCTTAAGGTGTCTGAAAATACCCTAAATAAACTTAGCTAGTTTGGTGTATTGCTCTAAACTATTACGTAGCCCCCACACACCCGAAAAGCCGTTTCTTTGTAGATACCTAAATAAACTTTTGCGAGTCCAAGTATTACCCCAGCTAGTCTTAACACCCTTATTATTGAGGTAATTAACTAAAACACGGTAACTGGGATTTTTGTATCGACTGGATTGGCTAATCAACTCCACTAGCGTTTTAAAAATTAGCTTATCGTTATTAATTTTATGTGTTGTATTCATATATCCCCCAGTATGAGTTCTTATTATACCCTTTTTAGTTAAGTCACAGGCAGACAAGCCAATATTCAAAAAGTGATAAACATTACTTTGCATAAGTAGGTCTAAATACCTTGAGTTTGACGCATTCTTTTGTAACTCTAATAAAACTACAACTACTAAGGACGGACATGTTTTTATCAGACAATCAGCAATCAAAATCTTCAAACACAAAACCCGAATGGACTTTAAACGACAACGGTCTGACAAATAATTTTACCAATATAACTTATGAAATTAGTAAACTTAGTTTTTCATTAAAAAAAGATGGTTACAAAGGTGTCGCATCTGTATTTTATAACAATACGTTCCTTTGTGATTTGATCACTCTATATAGCCAGTCAGGTATATATAAAAAGCATGGAATCAAAGAGAGTGAAACAATAAGCAATAATAGTAGTGATAACCTATTAGATATAAACAACAATAAAATCGGGCTATCTACTTCTGTATTTAGCTTCAAGTCAAAAGATTACGGAATAGCTGGATTGAGGACTGTTGAATCTGACTCCTCTTATGATGTCCTGTTCTATGGTAAATATTTAACTAGTGTTTCCAAAGAAACAGCTCATAAAATAGAAATGACAAAAGATATACACCTGAAGAAAAAACTTTCAGCTTTAAATGAAAAAGTGAAAGACGAAAATACCTCAAGCGAAATAAAAAAAAGAAAAAATAACATCTCTGCAAATAACTATAAAATTATTCGCTCTCCTAATGAAATTATTCTTACCACTGAAACAGCATCGAATTTAAAAGTAATAAAAAGACTGGACGTTATAACGGCCGAGTGTGCTTATGGCATGAATATATTCAAAGATATTTTGACTAACCTCACTGACACCTTTGGCGGCAGAAGTAACAGTATACAAAACACGCTCAGAGATGCCCGAAAAACAGCCTTGGCGGAGTTGAGAAAAGAGGCCTTTTCATTAGGTGCTAACGCGGTAATTGGTATTGATTTAGATTACAGTGAAATGTCAGGTGGTGGGAAGTCTGGTATGTTATTTATTGTTGCTTCTGGCACTGCGGTAATAGTTGAGGATTTAATTTAATTACTAGTTAGCTGATAGCGGCGTTAATAAAATATAAAAACGCCGCTTTTAAAATTAGTTAATACTCATCTGAGGCGCTGCTCCATTAGTGTATGTATAGTTTGAAACAATGCCATTATCAAACAATATATCTAATGTTTTTTGAGTGCCTTCGGTTTGAACTTTCATGGTAAAAACATAAGATTGAGCTTTCGATGTTCCCTGAGAATAAAAATAAAGCCACTTCACTTGATTACCATTAATAACAGTTTTTGAATACGGTTCACCAAACCAATCTGCAACTTGCTCTTTAGTTGTAACTCCTTTTTCTATTTGGTCAACTTTATCCGTTTTAAAGTCGCTGCCTGTTGTGTAATTAGCAGTAGCGCAAGCAGTAAGAAATAAAGCACATAATATTAAAAATCCATATTTCATAGTTTTTCCCTATTAAATTATTATAAAAATAAAGCATACACTTTATCGTATGCTGTATCTATGAGAAAAATTTAGGCCACCTGTTATATCCAATCTCAGGGTTGTTTGACTGGTATTCTCTAATTAGCTCCACCTCTCGCTTATTAATTTCTTTTGTATCTATTGATTCAAAAATAATATCTTTTGTTATCGTAATGCTTTTACGCTGATCTGGGGAAAAGTCTGCTGCCACCAGTTCAGCGTTTACGCTTCCAAAATAGGTAAATGTGTTAGTAAGGTCTTTCCCGATGTAAATTTTGCCATTCGGATAAGTTATTTTATAAATTACTTTTTTTGTCATAGCCTTTAATCAATCCCTTATAAAAAATTCACTTTAAACATTAGCAGTTTAGGCATGTTAAGTAATGACTAAAAAAGCATGGGAGATAAACAGCCTCTTAACCAACTCTAACACATTGATTTTTAATAAATAAAAAACTTTTTAGTTAGGTATTAAGTAAAATCGCCAACTTTATAATATTAGCCTTTTCTATACTCGGTAGTCCTTATTCCGATTATAGAGCATCCTATTTTTAATCCGCTATTTAAATTATTTATAGAAAGTTACTTAACTACTTAACACAAATAAGTAAAGCCCTTCTCAATAAAGGGCTTTAGCAGGGTTAGGTAAATTTTAAGAGCTTAACTTTACTCAACTAACCTAACAGTTGATATAAGCAGCGGCTATGAACTACTTAGCTTGTATCGTGTTTGATTCCCCCCTGCTTTTTTAGCTTGTAGATAACCTTCACGGCTTAACTGCCTCAAGGCCTTGCCTACAACACCGCTTGTATAAGAGTTAAGTTTTTTATCTTCATAAATTAACTCGCCAGCTGCAAACCAGCCATTTATACATTGTGGCCTATCAATTTCGTTTGCAAAATCTATCTTACTGGCTGGTGCTATGTAATTGTCGTATATGTAACTATACGCAAAGCCCTTATCTTGGTAGCTGTCATTAAGCTTGGCTATTTGCTGCAAATTTTCGTCTTTTAGCATCCAGCCATAACCATCTAAATAAAGCTGCTTAACCTCAAGCCAAAACTGTTTAAGTTGTGACTCATCAACCTGTTTTAATGAGCCTGTACCGTCATAGTGCCACCCTAACAGCTGATTTAGTGTATCCATGTTAGCGGCTTGTTCCATTTCAATAACAGCAAAACGGCTTGAGCCTGTTTCATCCTTTAAAAACTCGCTACCGTTAACCGTAGCAATAAAATGTGTTTGCCTTGGTTTTTTAATATCGAGCCTTGCATAAGGTGGGCGAACCGTATCAACCTTATTAGTAATAAACGCTTTTAAGCTCCCTTGTGAGTTTTTACTAGTGCGTTCAAGTTCGCCTAACTCAACAATAAATGAGCGAATACACGATAAAACACTGTCTTTATCATCGGGGTTTAATGCTGCTCCTTCTAAAAAAGCATGTGGAATAATCTCTGCAAAACGAGACACAAACGCTGTTTTTCTGAAAGATTGATCACCTTGTAATACTGGTACAAGTTTACTGTTAAAGTTGTTCTCATAAAGAGAAGCCACACAGCCCACCAGCCAGTGCTTTAATATGGTATCGGCTAACGCTTCATGCTTGGCATTTAAACAGCTAATAACCGCACTAACGCGCTCTTTACCGTCCCACTGTTCACCATCTAAGTATAGTTTTATGGGGTGGTATTTAGTTTGCTCACATAGCGCGACTAAATGTGTGTTAATTGCCTTTTCAGGTAAACCATAAATGTTTGCAGCAGATATAAGCTTACTATTAATACTGTCGTAAGAATCAGCTATTAAGTTGCCAAACATATCACACACCTCATTATTAAACGTCATCATGTTAAGCCTAAAGTCTAGGCTACAAAAGTTAGCTAAATCAGCAAGGTTTTGATTAGTATTTAATACTCTTACATTGCCTTTACTGTCCTCTTTTAAATCAGTAAAGCGTGGCCTATCTAGTACCGTATTTTGAGGTAACTCTATTTCGTAGCTTTTGTGCGGGGCTGGTATATTTATACTCATAATTTAGCCCCCATAAATAACGTTTGGGTGCGTTGGTTTTGCTTATAAATTTTGTACTCTTTTAAGTTGTGTTTGTGCAACTCAGAAAAGTAAGTTTCAGCCACCAGCTTTAACGCTCGTTTATAATCGCCTTGATAGGAACGTATCACCATAAAATCAAACTTATCTATACACAAGCCATTAGCGCATGGGTCATTTTCATGGTGCGAATAATAACGCTCTTTACCATCGGTATGACTCGTTAATATATAAGCCCCTGCTTGTTTGCTGGTGGATTCTGGCGGCAAATAAGCCTTACCTTGTGCTTTGTAGCCGTATTGAATAAGCAACTCATGCCATGAATAAGCACTGTTTACAGCATCTATAATAGAAACCTGCTTACCTATTAACTGAGTTTGATAAGTTGGCTTTACAGGCAGACTAATAGCCTGTTCTAGCTGTTTGCTTTGCTCTGCTTCAAATTGCTGTGCGTCTTTGTAAAGCTGAGAGCTTTCAACATCAAGCGCCCTACCTTCTGCAATTTTAAATTGGTAGCTATCACCTTTGAAACGTACAGGTAAATACATAATTTGCTGTGGACGCTTAGCGCAATCATCAGCGTTAAAAATATAACTCAAATAGCTTTCCATAGCTGTCCATACCTTATAGGTAATAGAAGCGGCTAGCTCTATGTAAACTCTATAACGGTTTGTTGTGGCCTGTTGCTGGTGGCTTACTGTTGTATGAATTATGTATGACTCTATACACATACTTTCTAGCATATCGGCAATAGTCGCTAACTCTAGATCAGTATCGTCTAAATCAAGCCTTAGCAATGTAAAGCTATCATGTAAGAGTATTGACTCTTTTGTTTTATTAGGCGCATCGGTGGCCGCTATAACGGCTGATTTAGCTTTAGCCTCTTTAGGTGTTAATGCGCCTAAGCTTTGAGGACTTGTAACATTTAGCTTTAACTCATGCCAATTTATATAAGTAAAATCAGCAGTTACATTGTGGCTTTTACCGTGTAAAAAATTAAGCATGTTTAAGCCCTCTATTTAAAGTTAAATCTAAAAACTTTTTATTGCGTTTGTTGTCCAGTAAATGTTTAACACTTTTGATATAATAGAGAGCGTTAAATACCTCAATTATTAGCCCTTTGCCGAGGGCTTTTTTATGCTCAATCATAAAGCCCCCGATTTAATCAAAGTGGAAGATAACGCCACTAATACTACTATCTGAAAAATTAAATATAATATTAGAATTAAAATCTCACTAAGCTTTACACTAACCTCTAAGTTGAGTAACTTATCAACCGCAAGCATTAATTGTTTGTAGTTAAATAAAGGTTTCATTTGCATGACTCCTCATTTTGCTGGTGGTTAGTCGCCAAACTACGCCCACCAGTATTTAAATTAGAGGCCGTTACAGTTGTCGCTGTAGTGGCTTTTTCTTTATACAAACTAACTTGTTCGCTGTGCATATAAGCTTTATCTACTAAGTTACTTAAAACCGCCTCTGCACGTGGGCAATATGCTTTTATGTGGTCAATATTAAAAGAAATCCCGCGCCTTTTAAGTGTATGCAAAACACTGTGTAAATTATAAATATCTATGTACCGCGCTGTACGAGTATTAATTGAATAACCGAGCAGCATAAGCCGCAAAACATAGTCAATCTGCTTCTCGTAACGCTTAGGAGTAGGTAGGCCAAGCTGCAAACAATTAACTTCATTGATACAGCATGCTTTTAATTTGATAGTCTTGCTTGTAGATTGTTTATCAATGCTCATGATCAAACCTCCTTACCAGCAAGCCATTGGTCAAGATCAGCCTTACGATACAAGCAGCAGCGACTACTTAAACGGATTTTTTTTGGGAAGGTTTTATCATTTTCACCTAATCTATAGAGTGTAACTTTACTTATGCCCAAATAATCAGCGGCTTGTTGTAAACGTAAATTTGAATCGTTGTTTATGGTCATTTCGATTTACCTCATGTTGTAATGAATCTGTGGTAAATCATAAAATTTGTAAAAAGGGAAAAGAGGCCTGTTTCCCCTACTTTCTTATCTTGCTTTCCAATGTAAAATTTTTACCCCGTATCCAATCTTTTACTTTTTCAGCTGTAAACGGGTCGAGATTGAGCTCCTCTAAATCACCTTTAAATAATTTATTTGCTCTTTGAGCAATGATTTCATGACAACTTGAATTAGATTTAGAGGGGTGTTCTTTTCTAACCTCTGTTGTTATTTTCTGTAAATCTAAAAAAAATTTATGATATCTAGACTTTCTTTTTTCATTGTTAGCAGAACGGCCTGAATCTTGTTGTGCTCTACCTGAGTGCTCATAAGCTTCGTACTTTTGTCGCTCTAAATTCTTCAAATGAATAGCAGCTCTCATAATATTTATACACGCACCAGAAAAATGCCCGTTTTTATGGCACTCTAGAGCATGCTCTAACTCCTTCAACCCTTCCGCCGCAGTGTATGCGGTGTGATTATTAGGGAATTCGTTTGCTAAGCATGTAATCAAATCCATATAAATATTATGCTCACCACTGTGTATAAAATGAGTCCACTCCTCATCAGGTACAGACCCTTTATACTTTGCATTATCAATATATGGTTGACGAATAATTACAGGTAAATCTGATAATAGTAAAACCGACTCGAATTCAGCAGCTACTTGTAACCAGTTATACTCAAATGAATCTACAGTATCTACATAACTCGTTACCTCGAACCTTTTTAAATGTTGCTTATGCCTCTTTACCACACCTTCATATTTATCTGGTTTTCTTTTATGACCAGTCATATATGATTGATACTCAACTTTTTTATCAACTAATGTCATCTTTTCCAAATTGATATTTATCTCTTTGAGTAAATCTATTGCTGTAAAGGTATTAGTTCTATTAATCTCAATTGCTTTTTTTTGCATTCCCATATCCTTCTGGGGTTGACCAATTGTTTTCAAGTAAAGTTAAAGCTTTCGCTAAGTTACTTTCATCATGCCTCAAATAATTAGTTGCTATCATCGAGCCATCTTTATGACCGACCAAGCCCGCAATAGTTAAAACTGGCACACCTCGCGCCACCAGCCCAGATATAAAGTTATGCCTAAAGGAATAAAAATCTAAGCCTTCGGGCACACCTCCTAGTGCTTTAACTTGTTTCCAGTGCCTTAAGTGAGCTTTGCGCTCTAAACTTTTATTTGTGCGTTCTGATTTAAATATTAGGCCTTTTTTAACCTGTGCTTGTTGTGCAGCCCAACTATCAAATACGTGCTTTAACTCGCCCGTGACAGGGAATTTAATTTTTCGGCTATTCTCTGCTTTTTTAGTTTTACTGGGTGTGAAAATCAATGTGGTTTGGTCGTTGAATTGATTAAACAGTAAGTTTTCCCATTTTAAAGCGTATATATCAGATGGGCGCATACCCGTTAAACGTGCAATATGGCAAAAGGGAATAAACCAGTGCGGATAAGTTAAGTTATCTAAATTAACTAGGTGACTTTTACCATGTGCAATACTTGAACGTCTTTTCTTTTTAAGGTTATCTGAGTAAAGCTGTAAGCCTGTGCTTATTTTCTGTTTAACTTCATTACTGAATATATCGCGCTGGTGGCTTAACTTTTCGTTATGCGCTTCGAGTTCGTCCTGCTCTTTAATAGTGAGTGCTGGCAGGGTAAAGCTTTTAATTGGGTTAACCTTGAGAATTGGCTCATTAACCCCTTTTAAAGGTTGGGTAGCAAAGTTAAGCATCGCTTTAAATGCGCCAAAATCTCTTACTAGAGTTGAACGCTTAATACCTTTACCTTTGCGCTTGTTGTACCACTGTAGAATGTCAGCGCTGTTTAGTTTATCCATATCGCGGTTAAACAAGTGTTCAAAATTATGTTTAATTACCTTTAGTGTACCAGCGCCATACCTGTAATTATCTAATTTGTGTGGAGTATAAATAGATTCATAAAACGCCCCTACAGTTAAGTAAACGTTTGCCGCTTTTAGCTGTTCGGCCTCTCGTTGTTGCTGCGCTAGTGCCTCTTTATACGAAAGCGGATCAATTCCCTCTCTTAATTTGGCTTTCCATGAAATAGCCTCTGCTGCGGCTTGGCTTGGCTTAACATTCGCGTCGGCAATTGTGGCTGTTCTTCGTTTGCCGAGTAAATCCGTGTAACGTAATCGCCATGCGCCACCACTAGACAATTTAATATAAAAGAAACCTGATATTTTATCGCACCCTAGCTGCTGCCTTGGGTCTGCTTCTTTTTTAAATACCGATAATTTAGCTTGAGTAATTGAAGTTAAGTCTGCCATGTTTAAACCGAGTGTGTAGCCAATATGTAGCCAGTATAACTTAATTTTTAGAAATATGCTGAAATCACCTGAAAACTTAAATTAATTAAAAACAATGAGTTAATTATAGTCCACCTTATACACCAAGACCTAAAACTGTCATGGGGTGGCAGGGGTCGAGAGTTCGAATCTCTCCATACCGACCATTTAACACCTCTCCTGTTTCTATAATTAACCTTCAAAAAAGTATTAACCTGAAAAATAAATTTACTTAGAGATTACTTAAATCAGCGGTTAAATGACTACAAATTGCGCCTAAAAAAACAGTTCCTATCAATTGGTCCTTACTTAGTATGCAGCAATATCTTAAAACCATCCTTACGTGTCGACATTTCACCAGGTGCTGATTATTAACTTAATAAAACAACAAAGTAACAAAAACCTTTTTAGTTTTTAAAAGCACATGAAGGCGCTAAATATACTTTAAGTATATTGTTATTCGCTTAAGCATAATCTGGATGAAATATAACAAGCGCGGCTAACGATACACGTTTAATTTACAAAAAATCCCAACAAAGCCTTTCAGTATAGTAAAGAAAACAAACAAGCCTGCACACTTATTGAGCATTTTATTTAATTAACATATGATAGGGTTTTATTTTTACGGTGTTGAACATGGACTTTTCAGCTGAAGAATTAAACTTTATCTCTGACTTATTTAAGCCAGAAGATCAGGAAGTAAAACCAAATCATAAGCTTACTTTACAAAGTAGTGTACCCGCAGGCATTGCGCACCTATTAAGCAATGCAAGCTTAACGCTATTAGCAAAAGTTGCGCACTATCAATTGTGGTTTCCGCTTGATTTAAAAATAGATCCCTCTGGGGTTATTAACCCAACACTCAGTGCGCCTGAAGTTATTGATACTAAAGGCACGCAACGCAGTTGGCGTTGGAGCCAACTCAATATAAAAAGCGAAGGTTTTTATATTGAGTCTATATCTAGCACAGGGATATTTTTAAAACCTCTAAAAGATAACAGCCGACTGGGTAATATGAAAAACGTGCAGTTTACATTACCAAACGAAGAGTGTATTTCAATTGATATAGAGCCTATTAGGCAAAATAAATCAGGAATGGCTGCAAAAATTACACGTATAATTACCGGAAAAGAGCAGTTAAGAACCTACCTATTTGAAGAGCATAAACGCCAATATTCGGCATTATATGAAAATGGTCAATTAGTAAACGAAATACGTTAATGTGCGAGTTATGCAGTAAAGCCTTCATTTATTTAGCCTAAATCGGTTTTTTACCTTTTATATTTCTTAGCCTTGCTTGATGTTTTAACTCATTTTAAACTTTGCAAAAAAAAAAGCGCTAAACAGCGCTTATTGATTTATATGTAACTAGTGTTTGGGCTTTACACCGTTACGAACCATATCTTGCCCATTAGTATATACATCTTCGGTGATACCGCGGGCCAATAATAGCTGCTGTTTATCATCAAATACGGCAATAAAACGGGTGCCGTCTGAGTTTTTAGTGGCCATACCAACGCCAGATACTCCTTTTAACCCATAACCGCCGCTTTCAACTTCCAGTAAAAAAGCCTCTAAATCAGCTAAGTTATCGATTACATCACTTTCATTATTCATTTTAAAACTCTTTCTAATTTCTCTGCTTTATGCAAAGTGGTTATTCGTAATGCTGGTTATTTTATCGAGCTGGTACTTAAAATCCAAATATTTACGCCTTAAACTTAGAACGACTCGACCACCAGCGATAAATTACTCACAGCACAACCAAATGGTTTGGTGTTTATGCGGTCATAGCGTGTATCAGCATTTGTATTCAGGCTAATTAAAAATTCATCTTGCTGAGCAACCGCACTTTGCTCTTGAGCAAGGCACATAGCTTGTGTCAAAGAGCGTAATTTAGCATCCGTCAATATGCTCCCAAAACGCTGAACTGGTAAAGGCGGTATTTTAATTGCTGGCAACGTTTTCCCCAATGTGCGCTCGCTCAAAGTAAATGAGTTATTGCTCACATCAATTACACTGCCAGAGGGCCAATAAGAATAGCGGTATTTTTGAGGTTTTGAATTTGTCTTTTGCTCAGGGGGATGCACAGCAATGTTTGTTGCCTCGGGAGTTAAATGGACCACACCATTTTCACCTACGACCGTCATTAAATTACCTTCTGGCGATTTTATGACAACCAAGGCGGTATTCTCGTCTACACCAAAACCATACTGTGATGTAGCTTTACCGTTGCTAAAAGTGTCAATCATCATGGCCAATTTAAAAGTTTGGTTTTGCTCACTAAAGTGCGTACTTAACACACCATAATTAAACGTTGCTAAGCCCTTTTTAGTGGTCAGGGTTTCCCCTTTTAGTACATTTGTACTTGTTACGTTTTTATTTGTAATTAAGCTATTACCTTGTATGGCGCTCCCCTCACCTATTCCCACAATAACCGGGCTTGTTATAAGTGAATTTGTCCATGGGTAAGGCTCGTTTTCATCATTAAATAAAACGCTATGCAATAACGCAGTATCGCCACTATGAAACATAACGCCGGTACTGTTTTTTATTAATGTGGTTAATGCAACTACTCCACTTTTACACAAGCCGTATTCGGTTTGAGTTTGCGAAGGATAAATTGACTCTCGGTTATACACTTGCATAGCGCTGTTTCTTAGTGAAGGCAGTTGATCGCAACGACCCGTGGTTATTGCCTTTGCAAGTGCAGGCGTTAATGCAAGCCACTTGGTACTTATTTGTGATTCTGCTAAAAGAGATGTTGCCGCTTCAGCATACGCGTATGGATCACGACGCGCTGCAGTAATAACAAGCATGGTCGGTTTAGCGCTATTTACTTTTAGGCTACCAGTAATAAATTGTAAAATATCATTATTTTCATAGCGTGAAGTATTAATTGCTTTGCTATTCATTTTTTTATCATTCTTACTTTCTGACACTTCGAGCATATCAAGCACATAATTGTATTCGTGCACCGATAAGCTTTCTAATTGCAAATTATCTACGTCACGCCACTGCCACAGTAAATTTTGCTTTGACACATGCTTAGGTTCATTCTTTTGTAATTGCTTTAGCACATCTAGTGTCGCATCTTTATTAGAAAGGCTACTGGTTGGCCAGTTTTTTGCTATGAGCTTTATTTTATTAATAGTAGGTGAGTATAATTTTTGGGTTAAATTTTCAACCTTCTCACTCCTAGTACACGAACTCTCAGAGCACATGCGTGGCTCTGATCCTAATAAAACTAATGTTTGGCTTTGTTGTTGCGCGGCTAAATCAACCGAAAATACAGTACTTATTAGTGTAAAAATCGCTGTTAATAGCATGTATTTATTAAATAAAATTTGATTGCTCATAGTAATAGTCTTAAAAGTGGCAAAATGCGCTGCAAGCTTATCAGTTTAGTGGCTTGGGCTAAATACCTCGTTAACATAACTAACGGTGTATTTAATTCAATTTTATTTATTACAGCTTTGGATTAGTTTTTTAAGAAGTAACTCAATTATATCGATACATCGCATTAAGTTGCAGCCTATTTTAGTCAGCGTTAAGCTAGCGCTTTATTTCATTAAATATTGATATACCAAGGCTTTATAATGACTGACAGCACATACCCAATTGGCACACCCGGTACTAAATGGAACGACGACGATAAAGCTCAATGGCTTGCGAGCCAAGTTATAAAGCGTAGCTACCAAGATGAAGTGTTAACGTTAATTAACGAGCTTAAAGGCACATTAACGGTTGAGCAATATGGTGAGCTTAATTACAATGATGGCTGTTATCCATTATATGCCCTGCAAACACCTAATTTTGATGATACCAAACCAACGGTTTTAATTACCGGTGGCGTGCATGGCTACGAAACCAGTGGTGTACATGGAGCGCTTAGATTTGCAAAAACCTCTGCTTTAAATCATTCAAAACACTTTAATATAATTATTACTCCCTGTATTAGCCCTTGGGGGTATGAAACAATTAACCGCTGGAACCCAAGCGCAATCGATCCTAACCGCTCCTTTTACGAAAATAGCCCAGCACACGAGTCGGCCGCTGTTATGGCCTATGTAAAATCATTAAATATTGATCTACTAGCACATATTGATTTACACGAGACAACAGACTCCGATAACAGTGAATTCAGGCCAGCGCTTGCAGCACGTGAAGGCACAACTAATACAAACTGGAATATTCCTGATGGGTTTTACTTAGTTGCTGATAGTACAAAGCCAGAGCCAGAATTTCAAAAAGTGATTATTGAGGGCGTTGCAAAGGTTACGCATATTGCACCAAGCGATGAAAACAATGCATTAATAGGCGTACCGCAGGAACAATTTGGCGTTATAAATTACGCAGCACGCAAATTAGGTTTATGTATGGGCTTTACTGATGCTCCTTTTGTAACAACAACAGAGGTTTACCCAGATAGCCCTTCAGCCAATAGTGAACAATGTATATTAGCGCAAGTTGCTGTTATTGATAGTGCTTTAAATTATTTACGAAATGAAGGCTAAATTACTAGTTGCTACGTTTATTATAAGTGTGTTTTATTAAACGTAGTAACAAGTCTGTAATATAAATAGAGAGAAAGCCTTGCAAGTAGATAAAAATGAGCATTATGATTTTTCATTAAAAAATGACTATGGCAACGTTAATTTTTATGTAGATAACAACATAATTGTTGCTGAATTTTCAGGTAGCATCGATACCGATATTCTAAGTGTGTATGGTGAAAAGCTCATTAATACTACTGCACAATTTAACGGCAACCCCTGGGGCTATATTAGCGACTCACGAAAGGTATTAGCAGCGACGCCTGAAGCCGAGTTATTGCTCACTAAAATTGGCAAAAAAATGCAAGCTGCAAATTGCTTTATCAGCGCGTATGTAATGACATCGGCCATCGCAATCAGTCAAATGTCGCGGGTTTTAAATAGCGTTGGCAGAGACGGCACTAAATGTATATTTAGTGAGGTTGAAAGTGCCAAGCAATACGTTATTAAGCACCTTAAAAACAGCCAAGCGGATTAATTATTTAATCAACTTGGCGTTTAACTACTTAGTTTTTATAAAACTGACTGTCCTTGGTGATGGTAATACTCGCATCTTCCTGCGCGGTAACTACAAATCTTAATTTACTTACTTTTTGTTTAATATCGTAACCATCAGCGGTAACCGTAACCGGTATTTTTTTCATTAAACCAGGTTGTACGAGTGTTGCCTTTGGACTTTTAAGCGTTGCCCCAGGTAACCCCTCAATAGCGATTGTGTAGTGCATTGATTGCTGTGTTTTGTTAATAATTGTTAGTGTGTATGGGTTTTCAACTAGGCCCTCATAATTTACTCTGTAGAGTGCGTTTCTATCACGAAGCACTGAGGCCTCTATGGGTGTACGCTGCATCATCCATGCAAACATCGATAGGATAAGTAAGGCAGTTAACGCACCATAGCCAACAAGCTTTAATCTAAATGGGTTGGTTTTTTTACCTTCCATTTGTTTTTCACTCGCGTATTTAATTAAGCCTTTGTCGTAGCCAAACTTATTCATTGTGTCATCGCAGGCATCAATACATAAACCACAGTTTATGCACTCATATTGCAAGCCATTTCTTATATCAATACCCGCAGGGCATACCTCCACACATAAATTACAGTCTACACAATCGCCTAGGTTTAATGACTTTGGATCAGCTTTACGCTTACGTGGGCCACGGTTTTCTCCTCGTTCAGCATCATAAGTAACAACTAAGGTATCTTTATCAAACATCACTGACTGAAAACGAGAATACGGGCATGCAATGGTGCACATTTTTTCTCTTAAAAAACCAGCATTACCGTACGTACACCCAGCAAAAAAAAGCACCCAAAATGTGGTAATGCCAGACCAATCAAACGAAAGCATGTCTAAGTATAAATTTTTAGCCGGAATAAAATACGCCATAAATGAGGTCGCTGTTAAAACCGAAATAACTATCCACGCGCTGTGTTTAGCTATTTTTTTACGCCACGTGCTAAATGTCCATTTTGACTTATCTAATTTAATGCGCTGATTGCGTGTACCTTCTATTCGTTGCTCAACCCATGTAAACATCAACATCCATATTGTTTGCGGGCACGTGTAACCGCACCAAACTCGGCCAAGCCAATTAGTAACAAAAAATAACGCAAAGGCTCCCACCATAAAAAGCATGGCTAAAATCATAAAGTCTTGAGGAAGAAGTGTTAATCCAAAAATAGTAAAGGTTTGTGTTGCGACATCTAACAGTACAGCCTGCTGACCGTTGTATTGAATCCATGGAATGGCAATAAACGTTAACATTAGCAACCAGCCTAAATTACGGCGTATACGTTGAAAAAAGCCTTTTTGCTCGCGAATATAAATTGGCCCTGAGTTATAGGGCTTAATGATCATGTCTTGCTCTTTAATATCAAACTTCATGTTACTTACTTAATTAGAACGGATGTTGTTTAAGTATTTGCAACTTTCAGACCAAACTGAAACTTTATTTAATCTATTGATATTAAATAACTTTATAATTTACACGCTTTTACCAATCGCGACATATAACGAAAAACGTTATATATCGCGATTATTTATTAATTCCTAGCTTTCTCATTTTTGAGCGAAGTGTACTTTCAGGTAACCCTAACTTAAGTGCAGCACCTTTACTTCCCGAAATTTGCCCGTTACACAGTGTTAAAACACGGCTTATATGCAGCCTTTGCGCCTCATCGAGGGTAAGAGACTCGTCAACATTTTGCGTAGTGTCACCATTGAGTGGTTGATTGAGCTGTAAAACAGATTGTTTGGACAAAATGGCTTCTCGCTCCAGTACATTTTGCAGCTCTCTTATGTTGCCAGGCCAATCGTAGGCTTGAAGCTTAGTAACTGCTTTTTTACTTAACCCTTTTAACTGCTTCCCCAAGCGTTTATTTAATTGCTGTATGAGGTTGCTGCATAAGTAAGGAATATCTTCTTTACGCTCTCTCAGGGCCGGTACTTTAATAGGAAATACATTAAGTCGATAATATAAATCTATTCTAAAACTGCCCTTTTGCACCATTTGCCACAAATCGCGGTTTGTAGCCGCTATAACTCGAATGTTTACACTTAAGGTTTGGCTACCACCAACCCGCTCAAATTCTTGCTCTTGTAGCACTCTTAGTAGCTTACTTTGTGATTCTAGAGGTAATTCGGCTATTTCATCTAAAAAAAGTGTGCCTTTATCGGCCAGTTCAAATCGGCCTTTACGACGTTCGTTAGCCCCAGTAAAAGCGCCTTTCTCATGCCCAAACAGCTCAGACTCCAATAAACTTGGTGTAAAAGCTGCACAATTTACTTTAATAAAGGCATGCTTGCTGCGTTTGCTTAACCTATATAAATTGCGTGCTACTAGCTCTTTACCTGTGCCATTTTCTCCCAGAATAAGCACGGTAGTGTCGGTTTCACTCACTAATTTGATTTGCTCTAACATGGTTTGGAACACATGGCTTTGCCCTGCAAGCCCAGAGTCTTGCCAGTCCTGATTTAACTCTGCTGTTAAATAGCTATTCTCATCTTTTAACTGCTCACTCAGCTGCTTTATTTTTTTAAGTGCGTTTTGTAAATCATTTTGGGTTTGTTGCTGCTGCGATATATCACGAAATATAGCAACGGCACCAATAAGTTGATTTTTTCGATACACTGGGGTGGATGTATATTCAACAGCAAACGAGCTACCGTCTTTGCGCCAAAACACTTCATTGTTAACTTCACGGCGTTTACCATCAAACATGGTACAGTAAATTTGACACTCATCTGCAGGGTAAGGCGTGCCATCGGCACGGGTATGGTGATGATATTGATGTATTTTTTTTCCTAGTAGCTCCTCTGCCTTCCACCCTGTCATGCGCTCTGCTGCTGGGTTTACAAATACAGCGTTTCCAGACAAGTCGAATCCGTAAATTCCCTCACCCACGGCATTAAGTAATAACTTTGGATCGTTTAAAAATTGCTTTATCATAACTACGCCTCGCGAAATATCACGAGTATTATGACAACTTTAACACATTACTGCACCAGTAACTTTATATCGATATTAGCTCAGTATTTATGCGAAATGACTAAAAAGTGCACGCACATCAATTTTTGCCCCCAAACGAGCAGCTATTAAATACAAACCGGCTAATTTTCGGTGTATAAACAACGCATCGACGGGTGGAGTGTGCCACTGCTGTGATTGGGCACTAAGTGCAAGCCCAGCATCCTTAATTTTAAGTGCTAACTCACTATGTTTAAAATCAAATTCACCATCATGCCTGAGCGGTTCGCACGCCATTAAAAACAAGTCGATTACGTTATTTTTATAATTATCCATAATGTCATCTTTAAAATAACCAATTTGCGATGCTGCTTTTAATACGCCCTCTCGGCTGTTATCGCTACCTGCTTTAAATAGTGCCAAATACGCTGAACTCAACTCGGTTGATATTTCTCGCGTTGCACCAAAATCAAATAAAACGATTTTTTGTGTCTCTGTTTGATAATGAAAATTAGCAAAGTTAGGATCCGTTTGAATGAGTTTAAATTCAAACATTTCTTTAAAAAATAAATTAATAAGCTGCTCAGCCACAAAACTTCGCTGGCTTTGTGGCTGCTCTGTGATGCTCTCTATGGGTTCAGCATTGACATATTCCATTGTAAGCACTTGCTGCGTACTGTGCGAAGTGTAAACATCAGGCACTTTAAAGTGAGCATTGCCGTTGAGTGCATTTTTGTAACGTATTAAATAATCTGCTTCTCGCAGGTAATCTGCTTCTGCAAGTAATTGTGCCTTAGCCTCATTCACAAGGGGTTTAATGTCGAGATCTTTAGGTAATAGGCGCGATAGGGTTAACAGCGTAATCACGTTATCTACGTCGCTCTCAACACTCTTTGCAATACCCGGGTACTGAACTTTAACTGCGAGCTTATCGCCATTTTCTTGATACGCTAAATGCACTTGCCCAATAGAAGCCGCTGCAAAAGGTCTGAGTTCAATATGAGAAAAACGAGAAAGCCAGTCGTCCCCCCATTGTTCTTTTAAAACTTCAACCAGCTGCTTATGCGGCATTGGATTTGCGTCAGAGCGCAACAAAGCGAGTAACTGGGCGAGCTCAGGACTGAGCAAGTCACCAGCATCCATAGATAGAAGCTGGCCTAATTTCATTGCTGCTCCGCGTAAGTGAGAGAGCTGCACAGCAAGTTTTTCAATATTTTTAGGCTGCAGAAGTAAGCGTTTGTTATCCCACCCTTTACCTGTTAGTGCACTTTTAGCGCCATCAACCAGCATATTACCCGCAACGCCTGTTGCTAATGAGCCTAATTTTGCAAAACGAGAAAGTCTCGATGTGGGCACGTTACGCGGTGCTGCCATAATATAATGAACCTAATTAGCTTATAGTTAGGTTATTTAATACGATTAATTAAGGCAGGCCGATCTGATTAGCCTGGTTATTTATAACCTAGGAACCAGTTTAATTGCACCTTGCGATATTTTCATGTCGAGCGGTAATTTGCTCAATAGCATCATTTTAGGATCATTCATGTTTAACGTATATACAGGGTTGTTAGCCAAAAAGGTATTGATTACACCCATTGCTTGATCGTCAAGCGCGCCAATGTTGCCTCTAAAGCCACCAGCATCAACGCTTGAGCCCAGTAGTTTAATATTACGTAAAAACACTGCTTTTTTCTCGCTATCGTAGAATGGGCTGCCCTCTATTTGAAGCTTTAAACGAATTGGGTACTTAAGTGCAAAAGCGTTGATCTCTGCGCTAGAGTCAGCGCCAAGTAAAACAACATCACGATTATCTGGCCCTATATCAACACTTAAATCATTAACGTTAAGCTGAACAGGTAATCCCATTAGCTTTACTTTTTCGCTTAATTTGGGCAACTCTTTAGCTAATACGCTTTCTACTTCAGCATTTGTAAATGAATATACCGATACACCTTGCGTGCTATTACAGGCAGTTAAAAAAAGCGTAGTAATAAGTAATAAAAATCTCATGGTAAATCCTTTGTTTGGTTGA